>CBIHLW010000155.1:0-6409 GCA_966210755.1 uncultured bacterium | reverse complement strand
ATATAATTATGTTTTTTCAACAGCCAAATTTGATAAGCTTTAATGAAAATAAGGATTTTAGAGCGAGGGTTTTGCATTATAACCGCGTGTATCTGTAACAGTGAACCTATCAGGAATCATAATTGAAGCCCTGTAACCCGGGCTCCTGGTTCAGCCTTTCTTTATCATGTTCCGGATGCACTTTCCTTTTCCTGTTGCCGCTGGTACATTTCATAATAAGTCCCTTTTTTTATCAGCAGGGTTTCATGTGTGCCTTCTTCAATTATCCTTCCCTCCTCCAGCACAAAGATCTTATCGAAATACAACAGATTGAAAAATATAAGTGTAATAAGAATTGATGTTCTTCCTTTCAGGTAATCCCTGAGATTTGAAATGATCTGTTTTTCAGTTCTTGCATCCACAGCGCTCAGGCAATCATCAAGTATCAGCAAAGGAGCATCCTTCATCAATGCCCTTGCAATAGAGATCCTTTGTTTTTGCCCGCCGCTCAACATCACCCCCCTCTCCCCGATCTCGGTTTCAAAACCCTTTGGCAGCGATTCAATATCGCGATCAATAACCGCCAGTCTTGCTGCTTCTTTTATTTTTGACTGGTCCCTGTCTTTTGCCCCGAATGAAATATTATTTTCTATGGAATCGCTAAACAGGAATCCGTCCTGCGGTACATAGCTGATCTGTTTTCTGAGGTCGGTAACACTGAGTTCCTTAATATTATTCCCTTCATATTTTATACTGCCCGAATCCACATCAAACATGCGCATCAGTAATTGGGCCAGGGTGGTTTTTCCGCTCCCTGTTCTTCCTACCACGGCCACCTGCTGGCCGGGCTTTATGTGTAATGTAAAATCTTTAAGTGCATGAACGCCGGTGTGCGCATAGGTAAAATTCACCTGGTCTATCTTGATATTACCGGATACATCGGCCTTAGCTGACCCGGTTTCAGTCCTGATCGATGGCCGGGTATTCAGAAACTCATTGAGTCTTTTTTGTGAAGCCGAGGCTCTTTGTATCATGCTTGCCGTCCATCCAATGGCGCTAACGGGAAAGGTGAGCATATTGATATAGATCACAAATTCAAGGATGATATCTATACCAATACCTCTCTCACCATTGATGTAATAGATTCCTCCTATCATAATGGTGAGCAGCGTACTCAGACCAATGAGGAGGGTCATGGAAGGAAAATAAAACGCTTCCACTTTTGCCAGTCCGGTTGCCTGCGAACGATACTGTTCACTTATGCTTTTAAAATGATCAAATATTGGTTTTTCCTGTACAAAAGATTTTATTACCCTGATCCCGGAATATGATTGCTGCGCACTGGTGGTTAGTTCGGCTAGTGAAGCCTGCAAAGCTTCACTTCTCTTATGAATAATATTATTGACCAGGTAAATGGTTATAGCCAGTATAGGCAAGGGCGCCAGCACATACATGGTAAGTTCCGGCTCTCTTTTATACATAAAAAAAACACTCATGGATATGAGCGTAATAAGGTTTACCAGGTACATGATGGCCGGACCAGTGAACATGCGAACCCTGCTTACGTCCTCAGCCATCCTGCTCATCAGGTCACCCGTGCTATGCACTTTGTAAAATGAAGCATCGAGTTGCTGATAATGTTCAAATACTTCATTCTTCTGATCATATTCTATATGCCTGCTCATTACTATGATGGTCTGCCGCATCAGGAACATAAAAAACCCACGTAATAAGGCCAGTATCAGTATCAGCACACCGCAGAATACCACCACCTTTATGCTGCTGACCTCCCATCCTTCAATCAGGGCAATGAATTTTTTTACCGCAATATCATAAGCCGGCACATTTGTTTTTGGAACATATCCAGGCAGGCTTCTCTGAACAAAGTCAATGATAAACCCCATGATCTGGGGTTGCAATACGTTGAAGTAGTTTGAAATGATAATGAAGAGCGTACCAATACCAAGTCTAACCCTGTACTTCCAGAAATATTTATTTAATGCCCTGAGGTGCTTCATTCTTAATTGATGCAAAGGTAATTATGAAGTACGAGGTATAAAGCAGGAAATACGAGGTGAAAGCAGGAGGCAGAAATAGCTGACATTCTAATTTCACTTAATTTTAGGAAAGGGCTTTTCAGGAACTTGTTGTTAAGAATTTCTCTGCCTTCATAAGCCATTCATATAAATTTCATTTTGAGACCGATGAAAATGGATAAAGAATCATTCAAAGAAATAGTAAGGGGAAAGGAAACAGGTTTTCATATCATTGAAAACAACCGGATAAGGGCGGCTATTACCAGTTACGGAGCCAGGATAGTTGCATTGTGGGTAAAGAACAAAAAAGGGCATGAAACAGATGTGGTGGTGGGATTTGACAGCATCCGGGGTTATCTGCGTTCTACAGAAACCTATTATAGCGCCATCATTGGCCGTTACGCCAACAGGATTGCAAGAGGGAGGTTCAGTTTGAATGGGAAGGTTCATCAGTTATCAATAAACAATGAACCCAATCATTTACATGGCGGACCTTTTGGATTCCATAACCAGGTTTGGGATTTTGATGAGCTGACCGCTTCCACAGCAAGGCTGTCTTATTTTTCGGAAGATGGAGAAGAAAATTACCCTGGTAACCTGAAGGTAACGGTCACCTATTACTTATCAGACAATGGCATCGTAATTAGTTATGAGGCAACAACTGATCAAACAACCATTATCAATCTGACCAGCCATCCTTTTTTCAATCTTAACGGACAGGGAAGCGGCACCATCTGCGACCATGTTTTACAGATCGATGCGGATCATTATAATCCGGTAGATGAAGCACTGATACCAACTGGTATAGATCATGTTGAATCTACTCCATTTGATTTCAGAAAGCCTGCCAGGATAAATGAAAAAATGGATGAACAGAACCAACAATTAAAATATGGACATGGCTATGATCATAATATGGTGCTCAATGGAAGCGGTTTCAGGAAGGTGGCTGAAGTAAAAGGAAACCTGTCGGGCATAGTAATGGAAGTGCATACCGACCAGCCGGGAATGCAATTATACAGTGGTAATTATATGAAAGGAGAGAATGCTGTTAAATATGGACACCTTGACAAATACAGGGAAGCTTTTTGTCTGGAAACACAACATTTTCCCGACGCACCCAACCAGCCGGCATTTCCTTCCACCAAACTTGAACCAGGCCAGGTTTTTACCTCCAAAACGGAATACAGGTTCAGCTGAACATTATTGGGAGCTGATTATAAACCAGGATATCAGCCATAGTTTAAAGCTCCAATACCTGTGTGCCTTCTTCAATTACGGCTGGGATCGGGGTTAATTCTTTTTGCATTTTTTCATTGTATGCCCGCGACAATTCCCGCACCAGCTGGTCAACAGCGTTTTCTTTTACAATGTTAATGGTGCAACCTCCAAATCCTCCTCCCATCATTCTCGCCCCTAACACACCAGGATGATTTTTTACAGTATCTACCAAAAAATCAAGCTCAGGGCAACTTACTTCATATTCCCTGCGCAAGCCTTCATGAGACTGAAACATTTTTTGCCCCAGGTAATCAATACGTCCATTAATAAGATCTTCGCATCCTTCGAGCAATCTTTGATTTTCTTCAATAATATATTTACACCTCCTGTAAATCAATTCGTCGGAATCTTTTACATACCGGAGGAGCATATCCATGGTTACATCCCGCAGACTTTCCACTTCCGGATGATGTTTTTTCACAAGCGCCACGCCCCGCTCACACTGATTTCTACGGGTGTTGTATTCGGAGGATGCCAGCGAATGTTTTACATTGGTGTTCAATAAAAGCAATTGATGCCCCTCCAGTTTCAGCGGTACATATTCATACTCCAGGCTCCTGCAATCGAGCCTGATCACCTGGTCTTTTTTACCAAACACAGAGGCAAATTGGTCCATAATGCCGCATAATACCCCGGCAAATTCGTGTTCGGCTTTTTGAGCTATAAGGGCCAGATCAAGTTTTGTAATATTAAGATCAAAGAGCGCATTAAGTGCAAATGCCGTTGCACACTCTACGGCTGCGGAAGATGAAAGGCCCGAGCCAATGGGTATGTCCCCGTCAATCACAAGGTTGAATCCGCGGATAACATAACCCCTTTTTACCAATTGGTCGGCCACACCAAGAATATAATTAGGCCATACTTCTTTAGCCGGCCTCATTTGAGACAGGGTGGTTTGAAATGAAGCATTGAATTCTGATGAATACAGGTGTACCTGTTCATCGGTGCGGGCAGTAATGGCCAGGTAAATGGCCTTATTGATAGCAGCAGGCAATACAAATCCATCATTGTAATCGGTATGTTCCCCTATTATATTTACCCTCCCGGGAGAACGCACGATCAAAGGTTTCTCGTTAAATAGATTTAGGAATTTTTCCTGGATCCCGTTCCTTATCAATTCATTCATGGCCAAAATTTCATTCTTAATAAAGTACTAAGCTGATTCAAATTTACGTTTACAGGAAGAACAAATAATACAGTTGCCCGGTTTCGTCCTGTTTATTTCTGTATTCAACGATAAGATGGATTTTCTAACGAAAACAACTATTCATCTTTTGAGTTTTGTATTTAATTTGAATCATAATTCCCTATTCGTAAAACCCGTTAATCTAATACCAGTATTTTATGTTAACCACCAAGGTCACCGTACCTTTTTTAGAACATGATCCGGAACTGGCCCATCGCTGGCCTGAAGAAAAAGCTCAGGAATGGTTTGAAAAGAATGGCTGGGTTGCAGGTTGCAACTACATCCCCGGCAATGCCATCAATCAGATTGAAATGTGGCAGAAGGAAACTTTTTCCCCGGAACTCATCAATAAAGAACTGGGCTGGGCTGCCAGCCTGGGATTTAATACAGCCCGTGTTTTTTTACACCAGCTGGTTTGGGAAGAAGATCCTCAGGATTATTGCAGGCGGATAGATGAATTTCTTGGAATTGCCTCTTCCCACGGAATAAAGATCATGTTTGTATTGTTTGATGCGGTATGGGATCCTTTTCCTAAACTGGGCAAACAACCCGAACCACGTTTGAATGTTCATAATTCAGGATGGGTTCAATGCCCGGGTTATGATGTATTGAATGATCCATCCAGATACGATGACCTGTACAGCTATGTAAATGGAATTGTTTCCCATTTTAAAAATGATAAAAGGGTATTGATCTGGGACCTGTTCAATGAACCGGATAACATGAATCTGAGCAGCTATAAAGATGATGACTACATTGCTCACAAGGCTGAACTTTCCATGGCGCTTCTAAAAAAAACCATCAATTGGGTAAGAGTGATCAATCCCGACCAGCCCATTACTATGGCACCCTGGCAGGAGAACTGGCATTGCAGTCACCGGGTTTCGGCACTTGATGAATACATGTTCAGTCATTCCGATATCATTTCCTTTCACAATTATGAGGATAGAAAGCACCTGGAGCAAAGGATCCTTTCCATTAAACAACGCTATAACCGGCCTATGTTGTGCACGGAATATATGGCAAGGCCTTTCGGAAGTACCTTCCAGGAGATCCTGCCCTTATTTAAAGAGCATAATATCGGCGCTTATAACTGGGGACTTGTGGCGGGTAAGTCTCAAACACATTGCCCATGGGATTCATGGAGTACGGAATATACCAGTGAACCTGAATTGTGGTTCCATGATATATTCAGGGAAAATGGTGAAGTATATAATAAAGAAGAGGTTGAATTTTTAAAAGGGTTCCTGAAAAAACAAAAACAGAACTATCAGAAAGTTGCCTGATAACCTGATCCGCCGGAAGGCGGATTTTTTTGGCCTATAGCGGTTCCCTGTTTTTTTTCAAAACCGGGATATGGCACAGCTGAAATAAAATTTTTCGTGAGTATGAAATTCTACAAGTTAAATTAATCAACCACAACCATTTACAGATTTCAAATAAAAAAATGATGGCATATAAATAGCATTTAATGCTGCATGATCAAAAACATAGAAGAAGTTTCATGCTCATTCCTGAAGAATATAGACCTGGTTTGCTTTTGTCATCTAAGGTGGGGATTTGTGTTTCAGCGTCCAAATCATCTGTTAAGCCGGTTTTCAAAACATCAGCGGGTTTTCTTTATTGAAGAACCGGTATTTCATGAAAAAGAAGATGGTTTACAGATAAATAACTATAATGAAAACCTGTTTATCGTTACGCCATACATTTCATCGGGCTTATCCGAAACCGAAACCCTTAACAGACAGCGGGATTTGCTTTCCGGACTTTTCACAGAAAAGAAAATAAACAGGTATATCAACTGGTATTATACCACAATGGAGCTCCCCTTCACCGACCATCTCTTACCGGAGCTGGTGATATATGATTGTATGGATGAATTATCTGCTTTCTAATTTGGACCACCTCAATTAACATTGCTTGAAAA
>CBIHLW010000154.1:0-6449 GCA_966210755.1 uncultured bacterium | reverse complement strand
GGTGGTATACTGTCTTTTTCAGTTTGTTGGGCATATACAAGTATGCCCGCTGCCATCACGGCTGCCAATAAGAATCTTTTCTTCATAATTATGGTTTCCTTCTTTGATTCAAAGCCATTAATATTCCATAAAGAATGTTAACTGAAACATTCATTCTGCTATTTTAAGGGAGATAGAAAATACTTTGCCTTACTGCTTCACACAATGAAACGGACTTCCATTGTTAATTAATGTTTACTAAGGATCCTTTCACATTCTGCGGCACAGTTCGTGTTCAATCAACCTGAACTAAATAAATAACTATGAAAAACAAAATTTTACTTTTTTTCTTTTCCATTTTATGTTCCGCCGGATTGATGGCCCAGGTCAGTATCCGTATTGGCACCCACGATGGTGTTGGCCAATGGAAACCTAACAGCTATTCCTCCTCCTTCTCCAATATTGCCGAAGGGAAAAGCATAGCCCAGGAGATCATTGATATTGTTGGACTCAAACCAAATTTTGAAGTGCGTGAAGCCAATGTTCCTAATGCCGCAGCGGTAGTGTACAGCGGCAAAAGATATGTGCTGTACAACCCTTCATTTATTCAAAATCTGGAAAGAACAACCGGAACCAAATGGGCAGGCGTGAGTGTACTTGCACATGAAATAGGACACCACCTGAATGGCCATACGCTTACTTCAGGCGGAAGCCAGCCAACGCTTGAACTTGAATCAGATGAATTTTCCGGTTTCGTTTTGAGAAAGATGGGCGCTTCCCTTACAGAAGCGCAGGCAGCCATGAAAACACTTGCCACCGTAAATGCTTCGAGAACGCATCCGGGCCAGTACGACCGTTTAACTGCCATTGCAGATGGATGGGAGAAAGCCGATGCTCAAATGGATGGAAGGGAATATGTGGCCAGAACAAAACCCCGTGTGAACCAACAGAATTCAGGTGTGAACAATTCGCCCGCCTATCCGCGCACTACTTCGTCTAAACAGGTTTACAGAAATTCTGATATCATTGGCGATATTCAGTTCAATGCTGATCCATCGTCCAGGTACTATGTTACAAAAACATACAACCTTTTAAAAGTAAAGAATAACCAGGCCGTTGTAATTGCAAAACTTAGCAGGAGCAATAACCGTAACTATCCTTACCTGATCTATGATGAGGCCAACACACAGTTCCTTGTAGATCCTTATGGCACTATTATCACTAAACAAGGTAAAATGATTGGCAGATTAACAGCCAGGAGATAAATTTAAAGCCCCGTTTTTACGGGGTTTTTTTATACCGGTATTAAAATGAAATTAGAATTTACCCGGTGTAGCAGTACTGCACAAATATCAGCATTTGTGTAACCCTTTCCCTTTACATTTGCCACTAACAAAGGGCAAATGAAACTTTCGAATTTATCACATACTTTAATTGGCTCCGAGATCGTAAAACTGGGCGGTGAAATCCGTGAGCGGATCAGCAAAGGAGAGCATATTTATAATTTTACCGTAGGAGATTTTGATCCTAAGATCTTCCCAATTCCCAAAGAACTTGAAGATGCCATAATTGAAGCCTATCAAAACCATTTTACCAATTATCCTCCGGGAGAAGGCAGCCTGGAATTACGGCAGGCTGTAAGCGCTTTTGCCCGGCAATACCAGGGATTGGAATATTCCACCGATGAGATCCTGATAGCTTCCGGTGGAAGGCCATTGATATATGCATTGTTTCGTGCCATATGCGATAAAGGAGACAAGGTGATTTATGCTGTGCCTTCATGGAACAACAATCATTACACTCATTTTGTTGAAGCAGAACATGTAGTTGTTGAAGCAAAGCCTGAAAATAATTTCATGCCTGTGGCTGACGATATCCGGCCATTTATCAGCGATGCCTGTTTTCTTGCATTGTGTTCACCTCAAAATCCAACAGGCACCACATTTAAGAAGGAAGACCTGCAGGCCATTTGTGATATGGTGGTGGAAGAAAATACAAGGCGCGGCGAGGATGAGAAAAAACTTTATGTGATGTTTGACCAGATGTACTGGCATCTTACATACGATGGTATAAAGCACTATGATCCTGTTACATTGAATCCGGCCATGCGCAATTACACGGTATACATTGATGCTATCAGTAAAGTATTTGCATCAACGGGTGTACGGGTGGGATGGAGCTTTGGCCCGGCACAGGTGCTGAATAAAATGAAAGCCATTCTTTCGCACGTGGGCGCGTGGGCGCCAATGGCGGAACAAAAGGCCTTAACAAAATTCCTAGCCAACAAACCCGCCATCAATGCTTACCTGGATCATTTCAGAAAAGAACTGGAAGAAAGACTCCGTCGCATCTATGAAGGCTTTATCAAATTAAAATCAGATGGATATCCTGTTGACGCTGTTTCACCTGAAGCAGCCATTTATCTTACCATAAAATTTGACCTGACCGGTAAAAAAACAAAAGAAGGAAATGTATTATCTCAACAGTCTGACGTAACCTCTTATCTTTTGCAACATGCCAGCCTGGCTGTAGTTCCTTTTTATGCCTTCGGGGCTTCTAAAAATTCACCATGGTACAGGCTGAGTGTAGGCACCTGTAAAAAAGAAGAGATCAATGAAATGATTGAAAAACTGAACACAGCATTGAAAAATCTTAGCTGATCAGTTTTTATTGATGAGGAAGTTGAAGGGTTTTAAATTGTATTCCCTGATAGCCTTAATAATACGATTTGGCTTTGTGGTGATGCGGTTCCTTGTTACCAGTTCATGCGCCTTGCAAAAAACGTCATTTCGTTCCACACATAGCAAGATCTGGTGCAGACACTCTACTTCATGTTGAAGCAGATCTTCATTATACAAATTCGCCTTGTACAATACAAGCAAATCCCTGTCATAGTTTTTCATGACACTGCTTTTAAATTCCTTAAACGCCAGGGCATCCACAATTCTTACTACTCTTACTTCCATTGCCAGAGTAATAATTCTTCTGACATCCGGCTATAGTAATCGCAGTCAAGAACAATGCCATATAGATTAGTTTCTTCATAAGAGGTTTTCTAAATTAAACTATTTTACAAACGATTTAGTATATCATTTGCTGAATGGATCAAAAATTAACATGGATCAAGCCCAAACAACGTTGAAACACAGGATATTACTGTCGCCCCTGGACTGGGGACTGGGCCATGCAACCAGGTGTATACCCTTAATTCATGAATTGCTCAGACAAGATACAGATGTTTTTATTGCCTGTGAAGGCAGGATAAGGATCCTGTTGGAGAAAGAATTTCCAATGCTCAGTTTTGTAGATCTCAGAGGATATAATGTGAGCTATTCAAAAAGCAAATGGTCCCTGCCATTTACCATGCTCGCCCAGATACCAAAAATTATTGCTGCAATAGATGAAGAGCACCAAATGATAGATGACATCGTAAAACAACAGGGGATCCATGGAATTATTTCAGACAACCGGTTTGGATTATACCATGAAGAAGTTCCCTCGGTTTTTATTACCCACCAGTTACTTGTAAAAACTAATTTTGGAAAAGCTATTGATGAACAGTTTCAGAAACTCAATTATAGCTTCATCAATAAATTCAATGAGTGCTGGATCCCGGATTATGAAGGCCCGGTAAATCTTGCAGGTGATCTTTCGCATCCCGATAAAATGCCTGGCATCCGCACAACATACACAGGACCGCTATCCAGGTTAGAAACAAACCATACAAGTGAAGAAAAACACCTGCTCATTTTGCTTTCAGGACCAGAGCCGCAAAGAACCATACTGGAAGAATTACTGGTGGCACAACTGGATGGTTATAAAAATGAAATTGTTTTTGTACGAGGACTTCCCGGTGAGGTGAATAATTTAAATGTTCCTTCTCATGTGAGGGTATATAACCATTTGCCTGCAAAAGAACTGGAAGCAATGATGCAGGAAGCCCGTTACATCATTGGAAGAACGGGATACAGTACGGTGATGGATATAGCCGCATTAAAAAAGAAAAGCATACTGATACCAACCCCCGGACAAACGGAACAGGAATACCTGGCTTTGCAGTTAATGAAAAATAATTTTGCACTTTGCATCAACCAGCAGAAATTCAAATTGAAAACAGCACTGGAACTCGCGGATCATTTTTTATACCAGGTAAACCGGTATCCATCACATAATCAACTGGAAAATGTAATCAGGAATTTTTTAAGCAGCTTGTCGTTGCACCGTCATAGCGAACGGTGAAACCAAAGCCATCGGCGAGCGTGAAAGCATTACGGTCATGGCGAGTGGCGAAGAAAGCTATTTCATGGTTTAAACAAACCAGCGAAGCCAACTCCCAATTCAGGAAATTTGATATTCATCTCCAATGCCATGCTGCTTTCAATCACCCTCCGCCATGAAGGTGATCAATGTTCTATCTTTGCCCGCTCTTGAGTCCACATACAAAAGCACATATAGCCGTTCTTGGAACCAACATTTTTTTCGCGGCCAATTTCAGCCTGGTAAAAATGATCTCGCCTTCGCTGATCCAGCCATTTGCTTTGAATCTTTTAAGGGTAGGATTGAGCGTAATGCTTTTCTGGCTGGTATGGCTGTTAGGAAAAACTTCAGCAGGCATTGAAAGAAAAGATTGGGGCAGGTTCCTGATCTGTGCGTTAACGGGTGTTGCGGTTAACCAGATGCTTTTTATAAAAGGACTTACCATGACGTCCACCATCCATGCTTCCCTGCTGATGCTGGTAACTCCATTGCTGGTTACCTTATTTGCTTTGTGGGTGCTTAAAGAAAGATTCACTATTTACAAGGCATTTGGATTATCACTGGGTATTGGTGGTGCTGTTTTTTTGATCATCCAGAAAGAATCCGGGCAACATGCCAGCAATTATCTGCTGGGTGATGTGCTTATCATTATAAATGCCGTTTCTTATTCCCTGTATTTTATACTGGTAAAACCATTGATGAACAGATACAGTCCGCTGCATGTGATCAGGTGGATATTCACGATGGGGTTTTTTATGATCCTTCCTTTTGCATGGACGGAAACGCAGGCCATTGACTGGAAAATGCTGGAATGGAAACATTATGGTGCACTTGCAGGAATTATCATAACAGGAACCTTTCTCGCTTATTATTTCAATGCTTATGGCATACAGCATATCGGTGCGGGTAATACAGGTGCTTATATCTATACACAGCCGGTATTTGCCGTTCTGATCGCCATCCTGTTTGTAGGGGAAAATTTTACCTGGGAAAAAGGACTGGCCGCACTGCTGATCTTTGGCGGAGTATGGCTGGCTGGCAGGAAAAAAGGGAACAGGGAAAAGATCAGGTGAAAGTAAACAGCAGGAAGCAGGAAGTACTTTCAAATTTATTTATGCTCACTTCACCGGTTCTTCTGTTCATCAGTTTACTCTTTTACTTCCTGTTGCAATTCTCCGAAACGGTTTATATCTTAGTGTATCCAAAATCCAGAACAATGAGAACCACAAAACTTTCTGTAAGTTTTACCTTACTCTTATCCGCTTTCTTCTTTACCAACTGTACAAAGGACACTCAGGTAAATTACACCGAAAACACAAGTGAAATCATTACACAAGGCAAATGGTCCGTTGAATATTTCTTTGCCAACCAGGATCTGACCGCCCAGTATAACAATTACCAGTTTACATTCCTTGGTAACGGAACGCTTACTGCTACCAACAATACCATGCAGGTGCATGGCAACTGGCGTATGATAAAGGATGTAGATCGTAAAGATATTTTACAGATCAATATCAATACAGGCGACCCAAATCTTGTTGAAATGAATGAACACTGGAACGTTACTGATAAAACGCTCCTTAAGCTTGCCATGGTAGAGGGAAATAACCAGCTCCGGCTTAGAAAATTATAATCAGGGAAGCGGGTTCTTTGGATAATCAAAGAACAGGAATTTCTTTTCTGCAGCTGAAAAATCCTTCCAGCGCTCCGTATCTGCCTGCGCTGCAAATACCGCACAGGTTGGCATATCATCCACTCTTACATTGGTAAGCGATGAGGCAAATTCTGTGATGCCGGGATTATGGGAAAAAACAGCAATGGTGTCATATTTATCATCCATACTTTCAATGGTAGAAATAAATGCCTGTTGTGTAGCCAGGTAAAGATCATCAACCAGCAGGATCTCCTCCTTTTTTACATCAAATACTTCCGCAAAATATTTTGCGGTTTTTTTTGCTCTTTTAGCAGGGCTGGAAACAAAGAGGTCCACGTTGATCTTCTTTTCTTTTAATCTTCCGGCCATCTCCGGCGCATCGGCTTTTCCTCTTTCATTCAATGGCCGGTCGAAGTCTGAAAGCCCTGGTGAATCCCAGCTGCTTTTTGCATGCCTGACAAGGATGAGTGTTTTCATGGTGTGAAAATAGTGATAAACAACCTGGTTGAACAGAGAACAAGGAATGATTGAATGATGAACCAGGCCTGAATGAATTTCC
>CBIHLW010000153.1:0-6451 GCA_966210755.1 uncultured bacterium | reverse complement strand
ATCAGTAACGGGTAAATGAATACAATAACTTCCGGTCACATAGTTCTTTGAATGACATAACGCCGGCAGAATTTGTAAATAATTATCTTAAGTCGCAAAGTAAAAAAGAAGCCCTGCCGGGGGCATCTCTTGATGAAGCTATGTATTTTGCAGCAACAGAAACTTGCAAACTGCATGGAGTAGAACCTTATGGCTGGTTAGGTGGAGTTCTTGAAACAATCGCAGATCATCCCATCAACTAAATCCAGGAACGGCTTCCTCATCGCTTCAGCAAATAATACAATCAAAGGCAAACTTTTTATCTAGCAAGTTGCATTTGGCCGGTGGGATACACAGCGAAAGGTTGTATTTTAGGCTTCCCTTTTTTTGTGAGGAGGGATCAGAAAAAAAATTAAGATGAATTGTTCTGAAAAAAACTATTGTATTCACTTACCTAACCTGGAAACTTTTCACAGGCATCCCTTATTGCCAGATCCATCTTCTTTATCTTGCAACCATGAGCGTTACGATTTTTCCTTTTGAACAATTGTTTGATTTCTCAAAAAGGGTCTTCCTGAAAATTGGCTGCAATGAAGAAGATGCACTGCTTGCTACCAGGGTATTACTTTCTGCGGATCTGCGTGGAGTGGATTCACATGGTATCGCAAGACTGAGCGGTTATGTGAGGTTATGGGATGTGAAACGCATCAATGCCTGCGCTGAGCTAAAAATAATTCATGAAACCCCCTCAACTGCCACTGTTGATGGTGACGGCGGACTTGGTCTGGTGGTAGCACCCAAAGCCATGCAGATCGCCATAGACAAAGCTAAAAATGTAGGTACCGGTTGGGTGAGCGTGCAAAACAGCAATCATTTTGGAATAGCAGGCTATCATTCCATCATGGCACTTGAACATGATATGATCGGCATCAGCATGACCAATGCCAGTCCCCTGGTAGCACCTACATTTTCTGTTGAACGTTTGCTGGGCACCAATCCTATCTGCGTGGCCATACCGGCTGGCAGGCAACCTGCATTTGTTGCCGACATGGCCACAACAACAGCGGCCAATGGAAAACTGGAGATCCTTCAGCGAAAAAGTGGCGTTGCTCCCCTGGGCTGGATACAAAATGAATCGGGCAAACCATCCACTGATCCACACGAATTAAAAGCCGGTGGCGCCCTGCTGCCTCTTGGCGGAGACCGCGAGCATGGAAGTCACAAAGGATATGCACTGGGTTCTATCGTAGATATTTTTTCAGCCGTATTGAGTGGTGCCAATTATGGTCCCTGGGTGCCTCCATTCCCGGCCTATGTACCCATGCCAACAAATATGCCCGGAAAAGGGATCGGGCATTTCTTTGGCGCTATGAGAATTGATGCTTTCAGACCTGCTGATGAATTCAAACAACACATGGATAGGTGGATCGGAAGATTCCGTGAGGCAAAAACCGCTGAAGGTTTTGAAAAAGTGATCATTCCCGGCGATCCGGAAAGAGAAATGGAAGAAGAAAGAAAAACAAAAGGAATTCCTTTATTAGGCCCTGTTGTGGATGATCTGAGGTTTCTGGCAGAGAAGTTTGGGCTGGAGCTAGGAGATGAAAAGTAATAAGTAAAAAACATGCCCTGACGAAGGAAGGGGCAGGAGTCAAAAGTCAGGAGTCAGGAGTCAAAAACATGCCCTGACGAAGGAAGGGTAAAGAGTCAAGAGTCAAAAGTCAGGAGTCAGGAGTCAGGAGTTAAAAACATGCCCTGACGAAGGAAGGGTCAAGTCAAATATATTCAACTGTACCTTTGCATTCCATCTAAAATCAAGTATACAATTCAATGAGTGAAAGGAATGAAAATTCAGACCTAAGTTCCCCCTTCAGGGGGACAGGGGGTATTAAGATCATGAAATTCGGTGGCACCTCTGTGGGCAGGCCAGAGCGCATGCATGAAGTGGCCAGGCTGGTTACTGCCGGCAGGGAACCCACCATCGTTGTGCTGAGTGCTGTATCAGGAACCACTAATTCCCTGGTGGCCATTGGTAACGATTTGTCATCGGGAAATAAGGCAGGAGCAAAGCAAAAGATAGATGCACTGGAAGGCCAGTACAGGCAATTCATAACAGAATTGGTAAGAACGGCAGATGCCCTGGAACAGGCAGAAAATATCCTGAAAGAACATTTTGAATTCCTCAATATTATTCTTCGCATTTCCTACAGCGAAGCTTTGAACAAGGACATTCTTGCCCAGGGTGAATTGCTTTCAACCAAATTGTTTTCCGTTTACCTCCAGGAACAAAAGATCCCGCATGAACTGATACCTGCTCTTGAGTTCATGAGCATTGATGCCAATGATGAACCGCAGGTGGAAGTGATCCGTGAAAAAATAAAAAAGGTACTGGATCATTTTCCCAACCAGCAATTATTTATCACACAGGGCTATATCTGCAGAAATGCAAGGGGCGAGGTGGATAATTTAAAACGCGGCGGAAGTGATTATACGGCCTCATTGATTGCAGCTGCTGTGAATGCTGCTGTTTGTGAAATCTGGACCGACATCAGTGGAATGCATAACAATGATCCGCGTATTGTACATAAAACGATCCCGATAGAACAGTTAAGCTTTGATGAAGCTGCGGAGCTGGCCTATTTCGGCGCCAAGATCCTGCATCCTGCATCCATCTGGCCGGCACAACAATATAAGGTTCCGGTAAGGCTGCTCAATACCATGGAACCACAGGCCAAGGGTACCCTCATTGCAGAAAATGCCGCCTCGTCCGGAGTAAAAGCGGTTGCTGCAAAAGATGGAATAACAGCGATCAATATCAAAAGCAGCAGGATGCTTTTGGCTTATGGTTTTCTTAGAAAAGTATTCGAGGTTTTTGAAAAATACCGCACTTCCATTGACATGATCACCACTTCTGAAGTGGCAGTTTCGGTTACCATTGACAATGATTCGGCATTGAATGATATTGTTCGTGAACTTGAATTATTCAGCGCGGTTTCTGTGGACAGGAACCAGGCTATAGTGAGTATTGTAGGGAATGAGATAGCGGCTGATCCGGAAACACTGAAAAAAGTATTCAACAGTCTTTCGGGTATTGAGGTAAGAATGGTTTCTTATGGCGGAAGCGTTCATAATATTTCCATGCTGGTACCCGCTGGCGAGAAAAATATGGTTTTGCAACAATTGAACAGTGGCCTGTTTGGACTGTAATCGTATATACATTTTTGGTTACAAATAACAGGGTGGTCAGTTTCCATAAATCCTATTTAAGGGGATCCTTTCTTTTTTATCGTATCCGGGGATGGCATGCCATAAACTTTTTTATCTTGCTGCCAATACCAAAACTATGCAAATTGAATCTCCGGTTGCTTCCGTTGATACCAACGAAGAATACATCCAGCCACAAAATGCCATTCGTGAACCTGCTGTACTCAGTACGGTATTCAAAGCGGTTATTGTAGATACCGTAAAAGATTTTTTCGGTAGCATCTTTGGCTTTTTTTATCGCTATATCCGGCATTTTCTACGATCCTTTCTTTATTTCTGGAATCCATGCTTAAGAAAGAAGCCATTTGACAAACTGGATTATAAAGAAAACTGCCAGCACTCATTTGAACTGGCCCTGCTGGTGCTGTTCATGATCATTTTTGCCGTGAAGCTGGAATGGATCCCGGAAACCTCAAAGGAGAACCTGGACATTCTGAATAATGATCTTACCCAAATGAGCCTGCAATTCATGTGGTTCATCATTTTTGCCATTGCCTATTTTGTCATGGCCATAATTTGTGTTGTAAGCGGACGGTTTTTGAGGAGCCTGTTGAAGATCAAAATAACCAAACGCGAATCGGATATCCTTTTCCTATATCTTAACAATGCATTCTTTAGTATATCCGCCATCATAGCATTGATCATCAGAAGCATCACTTCACTTGAAACCACCGACCAGGAAACATTAATGAATGGCTTACTCACCATCATCACGCCACTGGTATTTTTATTTATTTTACTTTGGGCGTTAAGGTTTTCCATTGTCAATAAACTGGGCTTTTTGAAATCAACCGTGTTCTTTGGCTTTTCGTTGATCAGCTACACCATTTTATTTACGCTGGGTTGTTATATAACCGTGGTTTTTCTCATTGTGATCTGATGATAATTTACCAATAAAAAACCCCGCTGGCCGGCGGGGTTTTTTTATAGTAAGGTCAGCAGGTCATACGATCAGCAATGCATCACCATAACTGAAGAACCTGTATTTATCCTTAATGGCTTTTTTATAAGCTTCCATGGTAAGATCATAACCGGCAAATGCACAGGTCATGATGAGGAGGCTGGTTTTTGGCAGGTGAAAATTTGTAACCAGGGCGTCAGCAATATTGAACTCATAAGGTGGATGGATAAAAATATTGGTCCAGCCTTCTGATGGTTTTAATAATTTCTGTGCGGTTACCGATGATTCCAGTGCCCTCATGGTGGTGGTACCAACAGAACAGATCCGCTGATTGGTTTCCCTGGCTTTGTTCACGATCTTACAGGCGGTATCCTCAATACGATGGTATTCCGCATCCATTTTATGTTTGCTCAGGTCCTCCACTTCAATAGGCCGGAAAGTGCCAAGGCCTGTATGCAGGGTTACTTCAGCAAAACGGATCCCTTTGATCTCGCAACGTTTGATCAGTTCGCGGCTAAAGTGAAGTCCGGCTGTAGGCGCAGCAACAGCACCTTCATGTTTTGCATAAACGGTCTGATAGCGTTCACGGTCCTCATCATCCGGTTTACGTTTGATGTATTTTGGAAGCGGGGTTTCGCCGTACTTCTCCAGAACCTGGCGAAACTCATCTTCAGTTCCTTCATGAAGAAACTTAATGGTACGTCCACGTGAGGTTGTATTGTCTATCACCTCCGCAACCAGCTCTTCGCTGTCACCGAAATATAATTTATTACCAACACGGATCTTTCTTGCGGGATCAACGATCACATCCCACAAACGGTTGGGCTTGTTCAGTTCGCGTAAAAGGAATACTTCGATCTTGGCCCCTGTTTTTTCTTTGCGTCCGTACATTCTTGCGGGAAAAACCTTGGTGTTGTTTACTGCAAACACATCCTTATCGTCAAAATACTCCAGGATATCCCTGAAATGTTTGTTTTCGATCTGGCCGGTTTTACGGTGAACTACCATCATACGGGCATCTTCACGTTTTTTTGCAGGATGTTGGGCAATGAGATTGAGCGGGAGGTCAAACTTAAATTGTGAAAGCTTCATGGGCTGTTTTATTCGTTAATATTCTGGCCTCATGACGCAAACCGTGCAGAAGAGTTGCGGGACAACCCCCGGTCTTACGGCACCGGGCAGGTCATTTAGCTTTAAAGGCCGCAAAAATAAGGCTTATATTAAAAATATAGATTAAAATTTTAAAACCAGGGTGATCTGCCTGTGTTTTATATTATCTTCAATCCCTTAGATTTTCAAAACTTAAACCTATCCTTCCGTATATGAGGAACCTGATCGCTGTTGCAGTTTGCCTTCTCAGTTTTTCTGCTTATTCACAAAAAACAAAAGTCCCGCCAAAGCATTATCCAAGTTTATTATGGGAGATCACCGGCAAGGACCTTAAAAAGCCATCCTATCTTTTTGGTACCATGCATGTAAGCAGTAAAATGGTCTTTCACCTTTCCGATTCATTTTACCTTGGTATAAAAAACGCTGATGTAGTGGCGCTGGAAACCAATATGGGAACCTGGCAGGAAGATTTTTCCAGGTATGACCTGGAAGGCCAGGGAATGTATGGGTATTATTCAGGCTGGGGAAGTGCCACCGGCTCACCCACCGATTACCTTACCATCGGAACATTGCGTATTCCTGCTTACGAAAAAATGATTGAAATGGCATTGTACAGCAGTCCGTCTCTGATCAATAATTTTTTGTACCGCAGCTATTCAGAAAGAGCCAGTGATTTTGAAGAAGATACTTACCTGGACCTTCACATTTACCAGGCTGGTAAAAAATGGGGTAAGCAGGTTTGTGGTGTGGAGGATTTTGATGAAAGTATGCAGCTGATGAAGGAAGCATATGCTGATGCTGCAAAAGAAAAAGTGAAAAAAGAAAGAAGCTTTGATTATGATGGCGATTTTTCATTTGCAAAAATGGAAGATGCCTATCGCACCGGTAACCTTGACCTGCTGGATACCATCAATAAGGTAAACAGCCAGTCTGCCGCCTTTGATGAAAAATTCCTGTATAAAAGAAATGAGATACAGGCCCGCTCCATAGATTCCATACTCAAAACAAATCAGAAACTGTTTGTTGGAGTTGGAGCAGCGCATTTGCCCGGCCAGAGAGGCGTGATTGAAATGCTAAGGGATATGGGTTACCAGCTTCGCCCCATAAAAATGAACGAAAGAGACAGCAGGCATAAAGATGAAGTGGAAAATATCAGGGTGCCTGTTTTATTCAGCAGGCAGGTTTCCGATGATGGATTTT
>CBIHLW010000152.1:0-6457 GCA_966210755.1 uncultured bacterium | reverse complement strand
CTCCTGCACCCCGCTAAGGCGGGGAGCGCTCCTGCCAACACTACCAAAATAAAAAAGCCTGCATTTCTGCAGACCTTCTGAAGCTGTGGAGAATATCGTCCCGAACTTTTAGTCGGGAGAACCGACGACCTCCTGCACCCCGCTAAGGCGGGGAGCGCTCCTGCCAACACTACCAAAATAAAAAGCCTGCATTTCTGCAGACCTTCTGAAGCTGTGGAGAATATCGGAGTCGAACCGACGACCTCTTGCATGCCATGCAAGCGCTCTAGCCAGCTGAGCTAATTCCCCTGCATTTTCAATGGCTGCAAAAATAAGGGAAAGCGTTTTTCAGCGGCATAATAATTTCTTTAAATCCATTAAAAAAAAGAAATGCAAAAGGGTGGAAAAACAAAGAAGATCAGGAAATCACAAAGTCAGCGTATGCCCGGAATTGAAGAAAAAATGGAACCTAAGCCTGTTGCCATCAAACCCAAACCGGCACAAAAGCTATCGGGCAGGGTGGCCCTGATTACAGGTGGGGATAGCGGCATTGGAAGGGCGGTGGCGCTATTATTTGCCAGGGAAGGCGCCGACATTGCCATTTCTTATTTAAGCGAGGACAGGGATGCCAAAGAAGTAAAAAGAATGGTGGAAGAGGATTTTGGGCGAAGCTGTTTGCTGATAGGTGGTGATATCCGCAAAGAAAGACAGTGCAAAAAAATTGTGGACCAGACCATAAGGGAATATGGCAGGCTGCATATACTGGTGAATAATGCGGCTACTCAAACCGAGCAAAAATCAATTACGGATATTTCTGACGAACAATTGTATGAAACCTTTGAAACCAATATCCTTTCTATGTTCCGCATCACAAAATTTGCATTACCCTATCTTAAGAAAGGTTCCTGCATCATCAATACAACTTCAGTAACAGCCTACAGGGGAAGTCCTTCCCTGATCGATTACGCTTCCACAAAGGGAGCCATCGTAACATTTACAAGAAGCCTGTCACATAACCTGGTTGATAAAGGCATCAGGGTGAATGCAGTGGCACCGGGCCCCATCTGGACCCCTTTGATCGTTGGCAGTTTCGATAAAAAAAAGGTGGCCACTTTCGGCAGCGATGTTCCCATGAAAAGAGCCGGAGAAACGGCAGAGGTGGCACCGGCATACCTTTTCCTGGCTTCAGAAGATGCTTCCTATATTACAGGGCAGGTGATACATCCAAATGGAGGAGAGATCGTGAACGGATAAAATTTTCATTTTAATTTTATGAGAATCACTTCCAATGAGTTTGTTCATATTGGAATAAGCCTGATGATGTGTTGTGTGCAGTAAGCGTTCCATGGTAAGTGCACACTTTGATCTCCATTCAATAGTAAACTATGGCGCACTTTTTAAAACATTACCTAAACACCCATCCTAAAAAAGTGAATCAATCAATTCATCTATCCCGATATTTCGAAAATGTTTTTCTATCGGCAACCGGGAAAGGATATCTCTCAATTCCTTTTCTTCGTGGCGCTTATTGATCAATGCATCCTCAACTTCCGAAATGCCTATTTCTGAGAAGAAATCACCAAAGATCATGGCTTTCTCGATGATCCCGTTTTTTACATCGAGGTTCATTTCCAGTAGACCGCCTGATGTACGAACGGCCTTTTTGTAATTGTAATCGGGCGATTTACCAAAATTCCAATCATGGGTGGCATATTTTTCATCCCGCAGCTGCCTGATTTTCCTTTTATCATCATCAGTGAATTCATAAAGTCGGGCACCTGGAAAAGTAGCCAGTACATGTGCCATCAATTTTTGCGTAAACTCTTCCAGGCTAACCGGCGTTTTTAAATGATCTGAGATATTAGTAACTCTTTTTGGAATTGATTTGACAGCCCTGTCGGTATATTTTACGGGATTGATCCGCAGGGCTTCGCTTACATCCCGTATTTCAGAAGCAAATAACAAACAACCGTGATGCAGTATTTTGTTCTTATGAATATGAGCAGCATTACCTGCAATTTTTTTTCCATCGATCATCAGGTCATTCTTTCCTTCAAACCGCGCATCTGCCCCCAGCGACTGAATTACCTGTACCACTGGCCGGGTAAATTTTTCAAAGTCTGACAGGTTGGTATCCTTTCCCTGCCTGGTAAAAGAAAAATTAAGGTTGCCCAGATCATGATATACCGCACCACCCCCGGAAATGCGTCTTACCACAGCAATCCGGTGCTCCTTCACATAGTCATAATTAATTTCAGAAAGTGTATTCTGGTATTGTCCTACTATAATGGCTTTATCGTTACGCCACAACATGAAACAATCTTCTTCCACCTGCTTCAGGATATATTCATCAGTGGCTACATTAAAATAAGGGTCTGTGGATTCATGATAGATGCAAAGCATGGAAAGTATCCGTTTTTATTTAGTTGAACTTATAAATTTTCATACGGCCAGTTGCTTTATCAAATACACATGCTCTCTGGCTGTAACCAATAGATCTTTTCTGTTTTTACCTCCCCAGCAGGCATTGGCAGGAGTGGACGGAAGCCTGATCAACGCCGTTCGTTCACCTTCTTTATTTAGAATGATGATCCCCTCATTGGAACAAAGAAAAAAGTTACCATAGGCATCTATCTTCATTCCATCACTGTTTTCTTCCGCTAAAATTCCCTTGTATTCAAAACTAACTGCATCATACATGGAAATAAATTTTTCAAATGGTTTATTGGAACAAACATAAAGTACAGACTGGTCGGAGGATAAACAAACTCCATTTGGATATTGGTATTTATCAGAAACCAATACCAGCTCATGATCCCTGTATGCATAAACTCCGGACTTCACCTGGTACTTCGACGGAAATAATTTACCCGACTTCAGGCCATAAGGAGGGTCGCTGAAGTAAATAGTCCCGTTCTTACTTACTACAATATCATTTGGACTGTTAAATGGCTTACCCCGGAAGTTATTGATCAATGGCACAACCTTGTTGCCATCAAATAAAGCCACATCATGAGAACCATGCCTGCAGATCAACAGGTTTTTATTATTATCATAGGCCAGCCCATTGGAACCCGATTGATCTGTTTTGAGATCCGGATCAAACATATTATTGGTACCACTGTTTGAAAGATATATTTGTTTGGTTTCGTTTGCTGAGATCTTGTAAATGCAATTGGCCGTAATATCGCTGAACAAAAAGGACTGGTCGTCTTCATTCCATACAGGTCCTTCAGTAAAGCGGCAGTCGTCCGACAAAACCTCAATTGAGTAATCCTGATGAATGCAATCAAATACTTCGTCTTTAAATACTGTCAGCGATCTATGCATTTTACAAACTTAACCAGAAACCAGTTGTTTAAATAACATAAATCAGGATTAAAGCCCTCGTGAAGAAAAATTTCAATATCAAACAATCAAAATTCAGCTGAAGCAGCACAACTATTCAATGCTTTTTTAATTGAGGAATTATAAACAGGATCCATTGATTGGTGATGAATTTATTTGAGCAGGGAAGCTAATTTACCTAATACCTTTTCCAGGTTGATCCCTTTTCCAAGTACAGGCTTAAATACATCGCCTTCTGCTTTTAACCTATCAAAAATATTATGTGCATTCCAGGTCTTTGACGTGAGTCCCTTTTTTAATTCACTCCAGTCAAGAGGTGTAGAAACCGGCACACCAGGCTTTGGCCGCAGGGAATAAGCACATGCTGCAGTTTGCGTTTGCCTGTTCTGCAAATAGTCGAGATAGATCTTACCCTTTCTTTTAGCCGGTTTTCTTTCAATACTTGTTATCCCGGGCATTTCATGATTCACCATAGTAACCACAAGCTCCGCAAGTTGCCTGGACTGCTCGAAGCTGTATTTAGCGCCAAGTGGAATGTAAATATGGATACCGGTTGAACCGGAAGTTTTACAATAAGCATCCGCACCAATTGAATCCAATACCTGCTTAACCGTTTTAGCTACATCCATTACCTGTTCAAAGCTGTTTGGATCATCAGGATCAAGGTCAATGAGACACCAGTCGGGTTGCTCCCAGCTTTGAGAACGCGAATGCCAGGGGTTCATTTCAATACAACCCAGATTGGCCATGTAGATCAGTGTTGCTTCATTGCTGCAAACCAGGTATTCAATGGTTTCATTTGTAGATTCACTGAAATCCTCATGCGTTTGCATCCAATCAGGTACTTTGCCCTTTTGATCTTTATGAAAGAAATTCGGGCCTTCAATGCCATTGGGGTGCCGGTTGAGGGATTGTGGCCTGTCCTTCATATAAGGAAGAATAAAAGGTGCCATTTCAATATAATAATTGATCATATTGCCTTTTGTAAATCCTTCTTTTTTCCAATAAGGCTTATTAAGGTTCGTGAGCTTCAGTTCTCTTCCATTGATAATTATTTGCTGGTCCTTTCCTTCACCCGGATCCACCAGATTCACTTTCCCTTTTTTATTTGAACGCAATGCGGTTTTCTTTGCAGTATCTTTTTTAGAACCTTTTATTATGGAATTTGATTTTGGTGCAGCCTGTTTTTTAACCGCAGATTTTTTCACAGCAACACTCTTTTTTTTTCGCGCTTTTTCGTGATTATCTGTTCTCTCTTTTAAAGTTGCCATATTTTCAGCTTTTTCAAATATCACGTCTTTTGGTTTTTTATCAGAGCGAAGTCCCATAAATATCGGGTGCCTGGCTATTCTTTCCTTTGTCCATTCCGAAAATTTTATCTCACATACCATTTTGGGTTTAACCCATGTTACCGGCATATTTCCCTTCGGACATTTTTCGAATGGACATTTTTCAATAGTAAGCGGTTGAAGCTTGTTGTAGATCGCTTCCAGGCTTTTTGCATTGAAACCGCTACCGGTATGTCCTACATAAATAAGCTTGTTCTCTTCGTACACGCCCAACAATAAGGACCCAAAAAATTTGCGCGAATTTCTGGGTTGTGTATATCCGGCAATGATCACTTCCTGCCGGAGGTTTCCTTTTATTTTAAGCCATTCCGGTGATCTTGTATTGAGCCTGTAGGTGCTTTCTGATTTTTTTGCCATGATGCCTTCAAGTCCCTGGGCAATGGCTGCTTCAAAGAATTCCTTTCCCTTTCTTTCAATATGATCGCTGTATTTAATTACATCATCATCTTCAGGTAAAATGGCCTTTAATATCTTTTTCCTGTCCAACAGCGGCAAGCCTGTCAGGTCATATCCATTCATCCAGATGAGGTCAAAAATATAATAACGTAAATGCACAGGTGTATTTTGCCAGTTTTGCAGTGATTGAAAAACGGCCATGCCTTTCTGATCCACTGCAACGATCTCCCCATCAAAAACTGCTTTGAACTGTAATGCGCTCAATGCCTCTGTTACCGGCTTATAGGTTTCTGTGAAACCTGACAGGTTTCTTGAGGTCAGTTCTACTTTCGATCCGTTGCATGCACCAACGGCTCTGTAACCATCCCACTTAATTTCATAGATCCAGTTGTCATCATCAAAAGCTTCATTACCCAACGTGGCCATCATTGGCAGTACATCTGCAGGTGCCGGCGATTTTTTAGCTAATTGAAACGCATCACCCAACAGCTCTTTTATATCGTGAAGTTTTTTTTTAGAACTCAGTCTTCCATTTGGTTTCGGCCTGGCTGCCACAGCAGATGCAGGTTCCTTTTTGCCTGGCTTTGCCTTTTTTTCAGGCGCCACTTCCTGTTGCTTTTTAATTGTTTTTTCATCGGGGTGTTTTACTTCAGCGCCATGGGCCCTGGCTACCTGTGCCAGGGTTTTTCCTGATTGAACTGATTTATTTTTTTTCAGGATATCAGCATCTGTTGCATGGGCATCATTCTTCTTCATCAGGATCCAGGATCTTTCACCTCTTGCTTTCATCAGGAACAAAGCAAACTCGCCTTTGATCTTTTTACCATGCATAATGAATTTTAGATTACCGGCATGCAATTGTTTCTTTAATGCTTTCTCTTTTTCCTTCCTGCTCAAACCCGCTGAATCGAGCGGCTCATAGAATCCTTCGTCCCATACTATCACGGTGCCACCACCATAATTACCCTCAGGGATCACTCCTTCAAAATTCCGGTAATCGTATGGGTGATCTTCTACCATCATAGCCAACCGCTTATCCGAGGGATTTAATGAAGGGCCTTTTGGCACTGCCCAGCTTTTTAATACCCCATCCATTTCAAGCCTGAAATCATAATGCAGGTGTGAAGCGTCATGCTTTTGTATCACAAACCGAAGAGATCCCTTTGAAGATCTTTCTTTACCCGAAGGTTCTGGCGTTTTATCAAAACTCCTTTTCTTTTTATACAAAGACAGGCTCATGCCATCTGGATTGAAAAACTTATGCCATTTAAGGTTGGCAATGGACCTGCCTCCCATTGGCACGAAAATTATCCTTATCTATCATTCAACACTTAAATTTTAATTTTATGTCTCCCAGGAAAAATGGCGCAGAATATCAACTCAAC
>CBIHLW010000151.1:0-6527 GCA_966210755.1 uncultured bacterium | reverse complement strand
TTAACAGACTAAGATAAGCCAGGGAAGAAGCGATCAAAAGAATATTTAAATAGTTACTGGATTCCCTGATCGTTTTGTCAAAAAAAGCAATACCGGAAACAGGATTACTATTATAATAGATAAAAGTAAATACAAACCAGGCGAAACCGGTGGTGATGGCAAATACAGAAAACTGATATTTTCTATGCGCGGATAATTTGAATAAATGACTTGCTCCAAGAAACAGGCACCAGAGCAGGGCCATTTGCCAAAAGCTGTTTAAGGTTGCCCAACCTAGCGATTGCAGGAAGTGCGATTGGCTCCAGGTGGCCATAGTTTATTGCTTTTTCAGGTTGTTGATAAGGTTTTGAATCTTCTCCAACTCCTCTGCGGAAACTTTTTGTTCCCCATTGCCCAACGCTTGCAAAACTAATTGTGTTGACGATCCCCCAAAAAGAGAATCGATCATTTTATTTAAAAGGTGTTTTTGGGTCTTTTCACGGTTTACCGCTGCCTGATAAACGTGTGTTCTCATGGATTCATCTCTCTTTACCAGACCTTTTTCATGCATGATCTGCATAAGCTTAAGAGTGGTGGTGTAGCCGACATCCTTTGATTTTGCCAGTTCTTCATGCACCTCACGAACGGTGGCAAGATCCCTGAACCAAAGTATATTTAAAATTTCCAATTCACTTTCTGTTGGTTTTATGTATTTGGCGGCCATAGTAAAATATTTCATTACGAATATACGACCAATTTCGTATGAACAAAAAAAGAGATGGATATTTAGTATTTGTTAACAATAATTAACGATGAATGGAAAATGAAGCTGGCTGTCGGAAGGGTGGGAGGGTGTAAAGAGAAAAAAGACTGAGGTCTGTTCCCGCACCATTGATCCGATAAAAATTCAATGCGTTCTCAATGTTCTTAATGTAATTGAGTAACGCTTATTTTTAACAGGTGCGGTACTGTGTTGCCAATCACTTCTCACTTTTCCCTGAAGCAGGTAAAGCGATCTTTTTATCAAAGGAATGGAAACAACGGAATTCCTTCCCTGCTTTTCTTTTTCATGAGGTCTTAATTTGAGGATACAATCAGCGTACAATGAAATTCCTGCAATAAGATCAAACGGGGGTGCATCCCGGTGCCAGTTGATAACGGAACCTGTTGGATATTCAGTTACCAGCAATTCAGCAATATCGGTGGTTTTTATTCCGGCCTGCTGGCATACCTTCTCTATAAGAAAATTAAATTCGCCTGGTATGGCCTTGCCTTTTGAAAGTGCTTTTTTTTCGAAACTATAATCATAACCAAAACTTGCCACTTTTCTTTTAGCTTCATAGCCGTGGAACTGGAAGTTATGCAATTAAATTCCGGATATCAGGTTGATCAAAAATTTTTCTTCTTATATGCTGATAAACTGAGGATAATAACTAAAGCCCTCGGGATAGTTAGATTCAATGGGGAACAGGGTTTCCATTACAACAGAAATAACAAAAATCAGGCTAGCTCAAACCGGATTATTTACATGATTCATATGGAAAGCGAAGCAGTACCTGGCATCCTTGCGGATAGGTGCTGATGGTGGCAATACCATCATATAATTCCGTACGGTTTCTGATAGTAGCAAAATGTAGTTCTGTTACGCCGGTCTGCTCTTTTTCTTTGCCATCATCTTTGATAGACAATTCAAATTGATTACCGGACCTGAGCTGGATCCACACATTGGATGCTCCCGAATTGATAGCAATTACCTGAAGCCTTTCCTGAATGATACGAAACAGGTTGACTTTGAAGCCACTTGACAGGTCCATCCATTCCCCTTCAAAATCATAATGAACATTGAATTTTTCAGCAGCTTTGTAAGGTTGCACCAGTTCTTTGATGGAATCTACAATGCCGATATCATTTATAGTTGATGGTAATAAAGAATAACTGATCAGCCTGAGGTCATTTATGGCTGAAGTAAGATTGTCAACACTTTTTTTAAGCAGGTGCGGTTTGTCAATATTATTTGAGGCCGCCATTTCCAGGTAAAGTTTTGTAGTGGTCAAAACCTGACTAATGTTATCATGCAATTCAGTGCTTAATAATTCCCTTTCTTTTTCCTGTCCCTGGATGGTGGCCTTGATCACCATTTTTTGCTCGGTAAGTTTTAATTCAAGGAGTTTTTGTTCTAGTTTCTTTTTTTCTGTTACATCTCTGCCATAAACAGTTAACTGATCCCGTGTGGGATAAATGGTCACGTCAAGCCATTTATCAAGTGGAGAAAAATATCCTTCCACTCTTACGGGCTGTCCGGTATCAAAAGCTTTTTGGTAGGCATCAAAAAAAGTGGCCGTAGAAGGATTAGGGAAAAGTTCCTTTATGTTTTTTCCAAGCGCATCATTGGCTTTCAAACCTACAAGTGCACCGGCCTGGTTGTTGGCATACCGGATGGTCCAGTTCCTGTCAAGGGTAAAAAATCCATCAGTTATACTTTCAAGTATGGAAGTTAGCTCCATACTTTTTTCTTCTAATTTTAAACGGTATATGCGTCTTTCGGAAATGTCTTTTAACATACCACCGATACAAATAATATTTCCCAGGTGATCTTTCAATGGAAAGTAATGACAGTCTACCCATATGGAATTAGAGTTATCCTTTGGTATCTCATGAATATACCGGATGCTTTCTCCATTTAATACCCTGCGGAAATAATATTCGAGCGCACTTCTCCTGTCATCGGGTAACAGGGGTAAAACCGGATCGCCTATTTCGCAGATAAAATTGTAAAAATTCAGAAGGTGCTGTCTTGCCGGTTGGTTAAAATAAACAACATGCAGATGGATAACAAGTACAAAAATGCCATCGTCAATAGATTCAAGCAGGTGTTTTACGCCATCAGCCATAAGTGGATGTTCAAAGCTTCCGGTTTTGAATGAGAAAGTCATAAAAGAGTACGTTTATATAGCAGCATACAAGGGGGAAGCAAAAATAATATTATGTTTCGTCCTTGTTTGAAATTGTAACGTTTATTGGCAGTGTTAAGTAATAGTCCTTAATAAAATTTATTTAAAATGCTGATAGGAAGAGCTTTCAGCATTCCTGGTTATGATCTGGCCTTTTTTCTCATTTCTTTTACGGTGCTGGAACTTCCATCATGACTCCACCCTGGTGGCTTAATAAAATAATTGACCGCATTTTTCAATGATCCCGATCCGGCTGCCGACCTGATTAATTCAGACCAGGTTTTAAAGGCAACAATTACCGGATTGAAGGATCCGATATTTTTTGTAAGTCCGTAGGTTGGTCTTTGTTCTTCGGGTTGAAAACTTCCAAACATCCGGTCCCAGATGATCAAAATGCCCCCGTGATTTTTATCAAGATAATTCAGGTCAGTTCCATGGTGTACCCTGTGATGCGATGGTGTATTCAAAACAAATTCAAGAGCAGGGTGTAATTTCTTTATGGTTTCAGTATGTATCCAGAACTGGTAGATCAAACTGATTTGTTGCATAAAAAGGATCCATACGGGATGAAATCCCATCAATGGCAGCCAGGCCCAAAATAAAAACGAACCTGTTGCATTACCCGTCCAGGTTTGACGGAGGGCTGCAGCAAGGTTATAATGCCGGGAAGAATGGTGCACCACATGCGAGGCCCAGAACCAGTTCACATTATGCGATACCCGGTGAAACCAGTAATAACAAAAATCGTCCAGGAAAAATAATAATACCCAGTACCACCATACAGATGCGTTCAGCTCAAAGATCCTGAACCGGTACAAAAGCATAAACAACCCAAAAATCATAGCCTTGGTACCGAATCCTACTATCACATTGCCTATACCCAAAGCAAGGCTGCTCCATGTATCTTTCTTTTCGTAAAGGTGCCTGTTCTCCCGGTAGGAAATCCATGCTTCAAATGAAAGAAGCAATAAAAACCCGGGGATGGCATAATACAGAATTGCAGGGGGCATGCGCTAATGTAAGAAAAACCTCGGAGGTTGATTGAGCAACCTCCGAGGTTCCTCCTGCAACCTCCGAGGTTCCCCTCGGCAACCTCCGAGGTTCCCCCCGGCAACCTCCGAGGTTGGCCTGTAAGGCCTAAAATCAAAAGTCCCCGGGAAGCAGTACCCGGGGAACTTTTATTGTCTCTCACAAAGCAGAATTATTTATAATCGATGGTATTTTTAAGGTCAGTCTTATTAGCAGTTACTGGTATAGACTGTCTGATCTCTTTTTTCGCTGCATCGGTATCCGGATTTTCTTCGATAAACATGGAAGCCAGCGTAGGCGCTATCACCAGTGACACAATCGACATCAGTTTTATCAGGATATTCATGGAAGGGCCGGAAGTATCCTTGAAGGGATCACCAACCGTGTCGCCGGTTACAGATGCCTTATGCGGCTCCGAACCTTTATAATAGGTCTGACCGTTGATATCCACACCCTTTTCAAAACTTTTCTTGGCATTATCCCAGGCGCCGCCTGCATTATTCTGGAACATTCCCATTAATACACCACTCACAGTGGCGCCTGCAAGAAATCCTCCCAAAGCCTCAGGACCCATTAAAAATCCAACTATAAGTGGCGATACAATTGCAATAGCCCCCGGAAGCATCATTTTTTTAATGGAAGCTTCAGTTGAAATGGCTACACATTTATCATATTCAGGTTTGCCTTTTCCTTCCATGATGCCCGGGATCTCGCGGAACTGGCGGCGCACTTCTTCCACCATGCTCATGGCAGCCTGCCCAACCGCACGGATGGCCAGTGAAGAAAAGATAAAAGGTATCATTCCCCCTACAAAGAGCGAGGCCAGAACATCCGCTTTATAAATATTAATGCCATCCATTTCAAAACCATTGGCATTTACCACACCTACATAGGCTGCAAAAAGTGCCAGAGCGGTTAAAGCGGCGGAGGCTATGGCAAATCCTTTACCCGTAGCGGCAGTTGTATTTCCTACCGCATCAAGGGTATCCGTTTTTTCACGTACCTCTTTGGGTAGCTCGCTCATTTCTGCAATTCCTCCTGCATTATCCGCAATAGGACCAAAAGCGTCAATGGCCAGTTGCATGGCAGTGGTGGCCATCATTCCGGCTGCAGCTATGGCAACACCATAAAGACCGGCAAAATAATAAGAACCATATATACCACCTGCCAGCACCAGTATGGGAAGAAAAGTAGATTCCATACCCACGGCAAGTCCTCCGATCACATTTGTTGCATGACCCGTAGCTGACTGGCGTGTGATGCTTTTCACTGGGCGTTTGCCCATTGCAGTATAGTATTCCGTAATAATGCTCATTAACGTACCTACTACCAGGCCTACGATAATGGAAGCAAAAACATCCATTTTATCAAACTCAAAACCTCTCAGGTACATCTGACCATCAGGTAAAATAAATTCGCACAGGAAATAGGCGGCAATGGCGGTTAGGATAATTGAACCCCAGTTGCCCATGTTCAATGCATTCTGAACTACGCCTGTATTGATCCCTGCCTTGTCTGAAATCCGGACGAAAAAAGTTCCAATTATTGAAAAAAGAATTCCAATACCTGCAATCAGCATAGGTAATAGGATAGGGGAGAATCCGGAAAATCCATCTTCAAGTCCTTCTGTTGAACCAATATTCCCGTAAACTTCATGTCCCAGCACAATGGTTGCCAGAACAGTTGCCACATAAGAGCCAAAAAGATCAGCGCCCATACCTGCAACATCACCCACATTATCGCCTACGTTATCGGCAATGGTGGCCGGGTTACGGGGATCATCTTCAGGAATACCGGCTTCCACCTTTCCAACAAGGTCAGCGCCAACATCGGCTGCCTTTGTATAAATACCGCCACCCACACGGGCAAAAAGTGCAATGGATTCCGCTCCTAAAGAAAATCCGGTTAACACTTCAATGGCGCGGGTAACATCGTGATGTGTGGCTACCACGTCGGGAGCCAGCCATTTTAATAATACAATGAATAAGCCTCCCAGGCCCAATACGGCCAGGCCTGCAACTCCCATTCCCATAACGGCGCCACCTGTAAAAGATACTTTCAGTGCTTTTGAAAGTGAGGTGCGGGCTGCATGAGCTGTACGGACATTGGCTTTGGTAGCTGCCCTCATGCCAATGTAGCCGGCCAGTGCACTGAAAAATGCACCAATAAGAAAAGCCACCGCAATAAACCAGTGTGATTCTTCACTGCTGCTTCCCATATAGCCCAGCAAAAGCGCTACTATAATTCCGAAATAGGTCAGAATTTTCCATTCAGCTTTAAGAAAGGCCATGGCACCTTCAGCAATATAATTACTGATCTCTTTCATGCGGTCTGTTCCCGCATCCTGTTTGCTAACCCATGAAAATTTCCAAAGCGTATACAATAAACCGATCAACCCCATAACAGGGACGAGGTAAACGTAAGAATCAAAAGAAGTCATGTAGAAAATGTTTTGTGAATCCCGATTTTTTCGGGAGGCAAAGATAGGGGTTGAGGTGGATTTTGCTAATGCAGGCCGGGATTGTTTTTTAGAATGAATACCGCAGGCAACGGCTTTTATGCATTAAC
>CBIHLW010000150.1:0-6530 GCA_966210755.1 uncultured bacterium | reverse complement strand
GCCCTATAATGAAGACCTGTGGGTTCGGCACGATGATGTAAAAAACCTTCCCGTAAATATATCCATCACTTTATTATTTGCGCTTCACCAGCGATGGCATGAGCTGTTGCAAAGTTTATCCGGATCAGATTTCATGCGCACGGTTTTTCATCCGGAACACAAAAAACAATTAACACTATGGGACCTTACAGGTACCTATGCATGGCATGGTAAGCACCATACTGCACATATTACTGCATTGAAAGACAGGATGGGGTGGTAGGTGCTATATTTATTTTTTACATATCAAGCAACTGGAGATGAATTGGAAAGTACTGGAATCAAACAGGATATTCTCGGAGCCATGGCTCAGCGTTAGAAAGGATGTTTGCCAATTGCCCAATGGAAACAAACATGCTTCTTATTTTATTCTTGAATATCCCGACTGGGCTACAGCGTTTGCGTTAACAGAGGACAACAAGGTGTTGCTGGTGAAACAATACCGTCATGGTCTTGGGGTGATCAGTACGGAATTGCCGGGAGGAGTGGTTGATAAAGGAGAGGATGCAGCAACTGCGGTTGCACGTGAATTAAAAGAAGAAACGGGATATGAGTTTGATTCCATAGAATCAATTGGAAAGATTGCACCAAATCCGGCTACCAGTAATAATTATATGCACATGTTCCTTGCCAGGGGTGGAAAGAAAACGGGTGGACAAATGCTGGATGAAACAGAAGACATGGAGGTGTTGTTACATTCAGTAGAAGAAGTAAAAGACCTGGTTAAACAACATAAGATCGTACAGTCGCTCCATACTCCCTGTATCTTTTATGCCTTGGAAAGATTAGGCCAGCTGTCCTATTAAGTTCTTATCAACTTCCGCCACCAGAAAAATGCTTCCGCAAATAATGATGATATCATTTTTTGAGGCATTCTTAATGGCCCTGTACAATGCCTTGTTCACATCTTCATATGCTTCTCCATACAGAGAGTGGTTCTGTGCTTTATTTTTTAATTCCGGAGCACTCAAAGCACGGGGAATATGGGCATGCGAAAAATAATAGTTTGCTTTTTCTGGCAGCAATTTCAATACTTCGTCCACATCCTTATCCTTTACCATTCCTATGATCAAATGCAGTTGGTCAAATTTCAATTTGTTTAGGTGATCCATCATTTGTTTTATGCCATCTGTATTATGCGCCACCTCAAGAACAACCAGCGGCTCTTCATGTATCACATCCCATCTGCCCTGCAGCCCGGTAAGTTTTTTTACATTTTTTAATGCGTGTACAACAATTGCTTCACTAACCGGAAAAGAGGTATTCATCTCTATGAGTTGCCGGCACTTTAAAACCGTACAAATGTTTTTGCCCTGGTAAATTCCCTGCAGATCCGTTTCCCACCAAATGGTTTTGTGTTTTTCTCTATTCATTACTTCAATGGCCAGTGTTCCATTTTCCCATTTCTGGTCAACAGCTGTAAATTCGTCTGAAGCAAAATATACAGGACTTTGTTTTTCTCCTGCGATCTTTTCGAAGACCTTATCAATAGCATGCTGTCTTTCTCCAATCACAACCGGAATATCAGGTTTGATGATACCTGCTTTTTCAGTTGCAATTGCTTCAAGGCTATTGCCAAGAAGGTTCATGTGGTCCCATCCTATATTGGTGATCACAGAAAATTCCGGTGAAATAATATTTGTGCTGTCCAGTCTTCCTCCCAGTCCCACTTCAATAATGGCCATTTCCACCTGCCTCACAGCAAAAAATTCAAAGGCCATGGCTACCGTGATCTCAAAGAATGAAGGCCTGATCTTTTCAATGAGGGGCCTGATCTTTTCAACAAATTCAACAACAAAACTTTCATTCACCATAATGCCGTTGACCCTGATCCTTTCCCTGAAATCATAAAGATGGGGTGAAGTATATAAACCGGTGTTTATGCCGGCCGACTGAAATATGGAAGATAGCATATGGCTCACGGAGCCTTTGCCATTGGTACCACCTACATGAATGGTTTTGAATGTATGCTGGGGATTGCCAAGGGCCTCACACAAAACTATAATGTTGTCGAGGTCCTTTTTAATAGCAGCACTGCCCATGCGGCTGAACATGGGCAGTGTTTTATATAGATAATCAATTGTCTGCTGGTAATTCACTCAGCAAATGTAATTTCAGATTTATCCACGAACCTGGAAATTCATTGAGATTTTTTGCCTGAACCCTCCATCATATTTAGGATAGTCAAGTTCAGAAGCCCTTCTTTTTGCAATTTCTATCTGATTCCTGTTTGTAATGCTTGAACCCTGGGGCTGATAAGTAGCAGAAACAAGTTTTCCACTGGCATTAACAACAATATCCAGTACAACAGTTCCGCTTTCTTTAAAGTCGTCTTCAAAGCTTTTGGAAGGGATCTGGTAAATTTTTGCTCCGATTCTTCTGGGAGCTCCAGTATAACGCGTGCCATTCGGGTCGCCTCCATTTACACCCTTGTCGCCACTTCCGTTCCCATCTCCCTGGTTGCCACCTTTCTGATAAGAATCGGCACCATTACCTCCTGTACCATTACCGCCTCTCGGACCTGACATTACCACTTTGGGCTTTTGTATCTGAACAACTTCTTTCTTTTCCGTGTTATTTGTTTTAACAACTTTTGATTCAGAATTGGTCTTTTTAGCATCCGGGTTGCTTACAATGGGTTTCAAAACAGGCGGGGCGTCATTACTCATGTCATCACTTGATATATCCCTTACACTTTCTTCTACGGCATTTACCGGTTGAGAAGGTGTATAGGCCGTGGGTTCAGGAGCGCCTTCACCGGGTAATAAAGGCTGGTCAGAACCAAAACCGTCAAGATCACTACCAAGGTTGATCTCAACAAACTGTTCAACGGGAGGCGGATCAGCTTTGGTTGGAATATTCCAGCTGATCAGTATTACCATAGCCAGAATTGCTGCAGTTATTACAGCCGTAATGCTCAGGGCCTTTACGTTTTTCTTTTTTTCAAATTCTTTGGACATGGATATTGATTTGTTCATACAAATATAAGGTTGTTGGTTTTGACCTGAAAACGATCGAAAAGTTAGACAAATTGCTCATGAAATGCCATGAAACAAAGATTTTTTAACTTTTTGGAATAAGGAGATTTGCAAATTACGAAGTGGTTATTGCACCCTTTAAATCTTGCCACCCGTTCTCATCCTTTAAATCTGGACTAATAGTTGTTTCGTCTGCATAATACCAACCATCATCCTTTTTGATACGTATTCACAAACAATCAATTCAATACCTGAGCTGGCACCGGAAATTTGGAAGGATAGCATTTTCAACATCTGTACTCTATAAAAATACGTAGATCACTGTATTCCTTTAATCATATACATTAATAAATCAAAAAACAGGAACATGAAACGAAAAACACTTCAATGGATGTCATCAATGATCCTTATTGCATTTTTATCATTTACCGTGACCAGTTGTGATAAAGAAGAAGATGAAACATATGACATTAGTGCTACGTTGAATTCATCCCAGGAAGTTCCCGCTCCGGTGGTTGCCAGTACGGGAACAGGAACCCTGACAGGTACCTTTAATGAATCTACAAACATGCTTAGTTACAATGTTACATGGTCTGGTTTAACTGCCATGGCATCTGCTGCGCATTTCCATGGGCCTGCGATGGCAGGAGCAACAGCCAGTCCGGTAGTTACCTTTACACTAAATAATAATGGTACTTCGGGAAGTGCGAGTGGAACCGCTACGCTTACCGATACCCAGGAACAGGACCTGCTTGCAGGTAAATGGTATGTTAATGTACATACACCCAACAATGGACCTGGCGAGATCAGGGGACAGGTCAGCGCTACAAAATAGTGTGTAAGAAGATTTACAATAAATATTTCGATATCGATAGTAGAGGAATGTTCAATTTTCAACGTTCAGTGTTCAGTCAGTGAACATTGGGCGTTGAAATTGGATATTGGTTGAACAAATATTGATGGGGTTAATTATTTATTTATTTAGGGATTTGCTCTTTATATCTTCTCAAAGCTATTAAACCTAATGCCGGCCCAATTACAAGAACCATGAAACCTTTTTCAGCAAGATATTCTGCCATAGGTTTTAATAACTGGATGCTGACGATTGTGATCGCAAATCCAAGAGAGGTTACTATGGTTAATGCCGTACCCTTATTTTCCTTTGGTGCAGACAGGGCCACAAGGGTTGAGAACTGAGGCGAGTCGGCTACCACCGTAATGCCCCAGACAAGCATGAGCACCAAAAAAACAGTAACAGGCAGGTCAAAGAAAAATGGTGAAAGCAAACAACATAATCCGGAAATGAAAAGTGAATACGAAGCAACCCGTTTACTGCCGGTTCTTTTTGAAAGCAGTCCTCCTGCAATACAGCCTAAGGCGCCTGATGCAATAATTATAAATGTCCATAAAGAGATGTTGACTGATGCATTGGATAGCTTATTATATATGGCTAACAGCAGAGGAACAAAAGCCCAGAAGGCATACAATTCCCACATATGTCCAAAGTATCCGAAAGCAGCTGAACGAAAATTTTTTTCCCTGAACACCGTAAAGGCAGTGTTGAATTTTAGCCTGGCATTGAAGGTTATCATCTTAACTGCCGGTACTAAGAATAATATCAACACCCCACCAGTAAAAGCAAGCAATGATGTAAAAAGGATCACATCTTCCCAGCGGAACAAATCAAGTTGCGACCTCACCATATGGGGAAAGGCAGTGCCGAGTACCAAAGCGCCCACCAGAAATCCGAGCGCATTGCCCAGTTTACCTGGAAAACAGTCAGCCGCTATTTTCATTCCGACAGGATAAATACCTGCAAGGAAAAAACCGGTAATAAATCTCAAAACATAGAGCCAGGCTATATCACCGGCCAACCATATGATCAGCAGGTTGGCTATTGACGCTAAGAGGCTGGAAAAGAAAAAAACCTTGTGTGCAGGATACCTGTCAGCAATGGTGAGTATGGAAAAAATCAGCGTGCCGGTAATGAATCCGATCTGTACTATTGAGGTGATATCGGCTACATGACTCCCGGCCTGTTGTTGTACATCGTTGATGATGGCATTGCCTGCAAACCAAAGGGAAGTGCCGGCAAATTGTGAGAATACAATAACAGGTAATAGCAGCTTTGATGATGGTGGTTGCATTAGGGGAAATAGAAATACAAGTTAATACAGAGCCTGCAACTAATCAATTATTGCATCCGGTAAAAAATGTGTTAAGGCTGCTTAAGGATTTTACAGCTGGGGAAGAACAGAATGATATTTCAATAGAAGATCAAAAGATAATGATCAAAGCTCAATTTTCCGGTGAGCAAAATCTTCTTCAAACCGGCCTTTTATCCTTTCAATTGGAGGGTTGTAATAACCGTATTTAAGATCCGGGAATTCTTCTTTCAGTAATTCCATCAGTTGTTTCATGCCAAGTATCTCACCATTATCAAGCACCCCAAACTTTCCTAGGTACCAGTCGGGATCAATATTGAAATTCCTCCATTGGATCATCTTCAGGTCAGTATCCTGTATCAGCTTTCTCAGTGCTTCATATTCCGCAACTGTATCTGTCATTCCGGGGAAAACAAAATAATTTATGGATGTCCAGCCATCATAATCCCTCACCACTTTCAGACTTTCAATGATGTCATCAAAATCATAATTGTTCGGCCGGTAGTAAGGCATGTATATTTCCCTTCGTGCGGAGTTGGTGCTTACGCGTATACTGTCAAGGCCTGCTTCGCATAGCGCCCTTACCGCAGCTGGTTTTGAGCCATTGGTATTGATATTGATGCTCCCTTTTTTTGTGTGTTTGCGGATCTCAATAATGGATTCACGAATGGTCTCCCACATTAAAAGTGGTTCGCCCTCACAACCCTGGCCAAAACTCACAATGGGATATGGCGCTGATTCAAGATGCGGCACCGTATATTCAATGATCTCTTCCGCTGTTGGTTTAAAAGTTAAACGGTCCTGGGTTGATACAATGGTTTCTTCTTCAGGCTGAAAAGAAATACAACCTACACAATTGGCATTACAGGCGGGAGAAGAAGGAATGGGACATTCCCACCGGCCTATAAAATAATTTCTTGCAGCAGGACAATGGTATGTAAGTGCACAATTATTGGCAAGATGGGCAACCAGTCTGTTATGCGGATATATTTTCAGGAGCTGCTCAACTCCAAGTTCAACTTTCCTGCTGTTAAATCCTGCAGATTCCTGACGGATGTCCTGCTCAATGCGTACGGCCGGAACAAAGAACCTGTTATCATGCCAGCCAACAGCAGTATAACAAAAAAGGGGCAGGGTGGGTGCATCCGGCTGGGTTTCATATGCGGCCAGATAAAAACCGGTATGCGCCGGAGGTATAAATGCTGCAACGGCCCAGCCTTTATCGCTCAATCTCATTTCACCGGTCTTCACGTCAATGCCAATTCCTTTCCTTCCCGGCAGTTCATAAAGTTGTCCGCCTTCAGGCAGTAAGATCCATTCATCTTCAGGCACAGGAATAGCATCCCAT
>CBIHLW010000149.1:0-6558 GCA_966210755.1 uncultured bacterium | reverse complement strand
CCGGTCTTCACGTCAATGCCTATTCCTTTCCTTCCCGGAAGTTCATAAAGTTGTCCGCCTTCAGGCAGTTGGATCCATTCATCTTCAGGCACAGGAATAGCATCCCATCCCGATCTGCCCACAGCATACAATGAAGTGTCTTCAAAAATATTTCCCTTCCCGTCGCTGTATAGTATATATGGGCGCATTAATTTCTAAATTATAACAATGAAAAAGCTTCCGGCTTTGGCCAATGGCTAATGGCCGTCAATCATTTCCCTGCAAAAAGCATTCAATTTTGTGATTTCAAGAATGGAAAGGTCCTGCATTACCTGGTATTGCAGGTATTTTTGTTTTTTATGGAACAGGGTTATAAAATCCTCCCTTATGGTAACATCTTCCAGATCGGTCCAGTATACAAGATGATCCCTGTAATATCCAGGTATTTTTATCCCGCTCTCATCAAGGAAAATAATGGTTTCCTCAAAAATTCTTCTTTCCGAAAATAAAAGCATGATGGTGATGAGTGCAAAGATAAAAGACCCCACATAATGGATAGATCCTCCAATTTCAAGAAATATAAAACCCAGATAGGTAAATACAATTACCTGCAACAACCTCAATAAGTAATTATATTTTGCAAACGGATCAGTTTTTTTTCTGAAAAATCCATAAAACAAAGAGAATGCTGCTATAAGCAATACCGGTAATACCGGTAAGAATCCACGGTATTCCTGAAGCCTGTACAGATCAGCAGCTTTTGCTACCAGAAAAAATCCATTTACAATATGAAGTATGCCGGCACTGCGCCTCCTGCTTTCAATACCTTCTATTTTTACTGTTACACTATACATTTTCAACAGGGTTGCCCGCAACCAGGAGATTACACATTTTGAATAACACCCTTGCGCCAACATTGGCATCCCAGCCATTTTCACTGGTGCTTACCTCCACCAGATCAAATCCAATGATCTTTTTTCCTGACTGAACCAGCTTTTTGAATATATAAAATGCCTGTTCCGTTTCAAATCCTCCCTGTACAGGCGTGCCGGTATTAGGACACAATTTTGGATCAAGTCCGTCTATATCAAAACTGATGTAAACTTTTTCGGGCAACTGGTCAATTATCTCATCAACTATCTGCCGGAAAGTTTCCCCTTCATATTGCCTTTGCCGGATGGTGCCGTCAAAATAAGTTTTGATCCGGTCGGAATTCTCTTTGATAAATTCATGTTCACTCTGGGAATAATCTCTTATTCCGGCCTGCACCAGTTTTTTTAATTGCGGTATTTCTTTTAAAGCATTATACATGATGGAAGCATGTGAATAAACAAACCCTTCATATCCTTCCCTGAGGTCGCAGTGTGCATCAATATGAAGGATGCCAAAATCCCCATGCTTTTCACCGATCGCTTTCATAAATCCCAGCGGGGTGCTATGGTCGCCGCCCAGGAGGGCAACCAGTTTGTTTTTATCCAGCATGCTTTTGGTTTGCTGGTATACCCAGTTGTTAATGATATGACTGCCTTCATTTACTTCCTTAAGGGTCTTGCACATGTACTGGTTATTCTCAACAATATCACCCTGTGAAATATAGTCTATGTAAAGCTCAGCTTCTTTTCTGAGGTAGTCGCTTTTAAGCAGGATCTTTCGGTCTGACTCCTTCATGAAAAAACCTTCCTGCCAGGCGGTGGGTGCTTCGGGATCAAAAAGATCCACCTGCAAACTTGCTCTCATGATCTGTTCTGCTACTCTTGCCGTTCCTGAGCCAAAACTTACGGTAACCTCCCAGGGTATGGGCAGGATCACTAATCTGGCCTCCTCTTCGGTTATGGGCAAACCAAATATGTTGTTATTTGGATTGCCTGCGCTGTTAGGGTCAAAATTTTTCAGATCTATCATAGCTGATTTTTGAAAAGGGATGCAAGTTAAGCGTGATAAGGCAGGTGGCAAAATTAAGTCCCTGTTCCTTTTGCAAAGGAACCTACTGAAATGTGAAAACTTTCTTAACTGACTAAAATCGACAGGTTTACCGGGTAGTGACAGTTTTTTTGCTCTACCTTTGGCCCTGCATTTCATTAAGTATGAAAAAAACCCATATTATTCTGCTGATCCTGGTTATTGGAGGCATCGTTGGTATGTCTTTCTTCATAAAAGATCTCACCACCCAGGAAACATTTTCATCTGCCCGGAAAAAAGAAGGAAAATTTGTTGTGGTGAAAGTGAAACTGGATAAGAATACCCCCATTGAATACGATGCCATAAAGGACCCCAATAAAACTGTTTTTTATGCCTTCGACAGCGAGGGTAACCGAAGCAGGGTGGTATATACCAATGCGCGTATCAAGGATATGGAATTAAGTGAAGGCATTGACCTCAATGGTTATATGAAGGATGGGTATTTTGAATGCAATAAGATACAGATGAAATGTCCTTCCAAATACAAAGATGAAATGGACGCGGCTCAAAAGAATCTTCCTGCCGCAACAACAACTGAATCAAAATATTAATTAGCTGATGGATTATATTGGTGAACACCTGGTGCCGGGAAAGCTTGGACATTTTTTTATTTTGCTTTCACTGGTAGCATCAATTGGCGCTACGTTTTTTTATCTTCTCAGTCTTCAAAGATCCCGCAACACGAATGATATCCTTCCTGATACTTTCAATAATGGATCACAATGGAAAAAACTGGCGAGGCTGTTTTTCATTACCGAGGCGATCTCTGTTTTTGCAGTTTTCTCCATTCTCTTTTACCTTATCAGCAACCACTATTTTGAATATAAATATGTGTGGCAGCACAGCAGCAGGGACCTGGAACCAAAATATTTGCTGAGTAGTTTCTGGGAAGGACAGGAGGGTAGTTTTCTGTTATGGAGCATATGGCATTGTATACTGGGCCTTATTTTCATCTGGAAGCAAAAGAAATGGGAAGCCCCGGTGATGATGGTGGTAAGTTTTGTTCAGATCCTGCTGGCTACTATGTTGCTTGGAGATTTTCTTGGAATGAAAATAGGCTCCAATCCTTTTGTGCTGATGCGGAATACCGACCTGCTTAATAACGCACCCATTTTTTACGATATCGAGTCTGGATTATTGCGAAAAGATTATGTGAGCCTGCTTTACCAGGGAGATGGAAATGGTTTGAATATCCTTTTGCAGAATTACTGGATGGTGATACACCCTCCGGTTTTATTTCTTGGATTTGCAGCCACCGTTATTCCATTCGGGTTTGTAATTGGCGGACTGGTAACCAGAAAATATACGGAATGGACAAAGGCTGCATTACCATGGGCCCTGTTTGCCACAGCATCGCTGGGTCTTGGCATTATGATGGGCGCTGCCTGGGCATATGAATCACTTAATTTCGGTGGTTACTGGGCATGGGATCCTGTTGAAAATGCTGTTCTTGTTCCATGGCTGATCCTTATAGCCGGCGTTCATACCCTTGTAATTTTCAGGCATACAGGTAATGCCCTTCGCACAACCAACCTGTTTTTTATCCTGACTTTTTTGTTTATCCTGTATTCAACCTATCTCACAAGAAGTGGTGATCTTCAGGATACTTCCGTACATGCATTTACGGGTGAAGGAATCACTGTATGGCACCTTCGTATTTTCCTGCTGATTTTTGCCATCCCATCTCTTGTTTTACTGATAAGCCGGTATAAACACATTCCGCATATTGTAAAGGAAGAGGAAACTTCTTCAAGGGAGTTTTGGATGTTTGTTGGATCCCTGGTTTTATTCCTTTCTGCCCTGATCATCATCGTAATGACTTCCATTCCTGTCTTCAATATGATCATTGGTTTATTTTCCGGTGATGATAAAACCTTCAATCCCTTTGCAATGGGTGAAGATTCAGAACATTACTATAACCAGATCCAGATCTTTGTTGCCATCATACTTGCTTTATTCACCGGTTTTGGCATGTACCTGAAGTATAAGGTTACACCGGGTGCTTTCATGAAGAAAATGTTATGGCCAGTCGTTGTAAGTGCGGTTGCTGCTACTGTGTTACTGGCTTTGGGCGATATCAATTATACCAAACATGGAATTGGATACCAGGCTACCATATGGGTGGCCGTTACAGCAGCTGTTTACTCACTGATCTCCAATGCCGCCTATATTTTTTCAGGCCTTAAAGGCAGGATTAAAAACGCAGGTGGTGCCATTGCACACGTAGGTTTTGCCATGTTACTTCTTGGTATCCTGGTTTCATCATCAAAGAAAGAAGTAGTATCTCTTAACCGTGGTGGAATACCAGCTTATTTCGGAGAGGGAAGTACTGAAAACCCTGGTGAAAATATAACACTTGTAAAAGGGCTTAGAACGGACATGGGTAAATATTGGGTTACTTACAACAGGGATTCCGTTGACCCAAGAAAGTCTACCAAAAGATTTTATATCCTTGACTTTGAAAGTAAGGATGGGAAGGAAAAATTTACGCTTCATCCCAATGCTTTTGTCAATGAAAAGGGACAAAGGGGCTTATCGGCAAACCCTGATGCCCGGCATTACCTTACCCATGATATATTCCTTTACATCACCTCCCTTCCCGATCCCGATAAAAAAGAAGACACTACTTCCTTTAAGCCAGTGAACCTGAAAATGGGAGATACTACTTTTTATTCAAAAGGTTTTGCTGTTCTTGACAGTGTCTGGACAAGAACGGATGTTCCTTCGGTTGACAGTGTGATGGTGGCAAGCCTGAAAGTAACAGCACGTACCAATTCAATTTATAATATAAGGACATATCTGATAATGGACAAAGGTGTCAGTAATCCACATCCCGATACGTTTCAACCCGAGAACCTGATACTGCAGTTACAGAAAGCAGAAGGCGGTACCGTGGAAATCGGATTGAAAGAATCGGATTCGCTTATGGAATTCGTAACGCTGAAAGCATATAAATTCCCCTGGATCAACCTTGTTTGGGCCGGTACCATACTCCTGGTAATAGGAACTATTATCAGCATGTTCAAAAGAATAGAACAGAAAAAGCTTACTAACAGGGAAATTCGTAAAAAGATCAGTCAGGCGGAAACCATCAGCTAATGCAAATGGCCGGTGGCCTTCGCTTTTTCACTTTTTCTAAACAGCGTTTATCTTAATTTGACTGTCTTTTGCAGGGAGACCTGCTGTTTAGTATATTTATTGTATGTCCGTGCGTTTTATTTACATCTTAATGCTGTTTACTGGACTAACCCAGGCTGTACAGGCCCAGTTATCCGGACCCGACCGTTCCCAATGGGGACCGAATGATACCATCCGGGTGCCTGCGGTTTTTTACAATAACGAATGGCTTCCTTATGGTGAACTGGACATGGTATTTGTTTCCAATGTTTCTCAGAAAAAGATGAAAAAAATAGTGCAGGAATATAACCGGTTGCGCAACGCTGTTTATGTAACCTATCATTATGCAAGAAATGCATCGGTCGTTATCAACGAGGTGAATGCACATCTTAAAAACACAAACTCCAAAAAAGAAAGAAAGGATTATATCAAATCCAGGGAAGATGATCTCAGGAAACAGTTCTCAGAACCATTGTCCAACCTTTCTGTTTACCAGGGCAAGGTGCTTATGAAACTGATCAACAGGCAAACCGGCAATGACTGTTATGAGATCATAAAAGAATACAGGGGTGGCCTGAATGCCCGTATGTACCAGACCGTTGCTTTTGTGTTTGGATCAAGTTTGAAACAGCACTATGATGCACAGAATGACCAATACGACCGTCAGATCGAAAACATTGTAAAGGAGATCGATGGTATCTGGTATAACAATCCTCACAGGCCCGGTGTTACTTCCCATTCCCGGTAGCGCCAGCACGTTTTTTACTTTTTTACGCTTAGCTTATCTTTCCACCATGAAACTTGACCTTTTAGCTATTGCCGCTCATCCTGATGACGTGGAACTTGGGTGTTCGGGCACTTTGATAAAAGAAATAAAAAGAGGAAAAAAAGCAGGTGTTATTGACCTTACACAGGGAGAACTTGGCACAAGGGGAACGGTGGAAACCCGGTATGCCGAAGCGGATGATGCTGCACGGATCATGGGAATACATGTACGTAAGAACCTTAAAATGCGGGATGGTTTTTTTAAGAATGATGAAGAACACCAGTTAAAACTGATAAAGGAATTAAGAACATATCAACCTGAAATAGTGATCGCCAATATTCTTGAGGACCGTCATCCGGATCATGGCCGGGGAGGCTGGCTTGCTTATGATGCATGTTTTTTTTCAGGATTAAGGCAGATCAAAACTATTGGTGATGATGGAAGAGAGCAGGAGCGGTGGCGGCCCAAAATGCTTTTGCATTATATACAGGACAGGTTTTATGAACCTGATATCATCATAGACATCAGTGATGAATGGGAACAACGGATGGCAGCCATTAAAGCATACAAAACGCAGTTTTACAACCCTGAAAGCAATGAACCGCCAAGCTATCTTTCCAACCCTGAATTCATTGATGCTTTGCAGGCCAGGGCCCGGCTTTTGGGAAAGAGAATCGGCGTAAAGTACGGTGAGGGATTTTTGTCAAAGAAAAGTATCGGCATCACCAGTCTTGATG
>CBIHLW010000148.1:0-6645 GCA_966210755.1 uncultured bacterium | reverse complement strand
ATCCCATCTCGTACTAATTTGTAAGCGTTCTGAAAACTTCTTCCAGGCTTTGGTTTTCGCTTTGCAAAGAAACGATGTTGAGATTATGTTGCAAAGACAATTCAACTACCTGCTTTCGCACCAGTTCCGGCTCATCTGTGTCAAGTGTCCAGTTGTGCTTATCAGACATCCTGATATTTTTAACTGAAAGCAATGGTTCCAGCAGGGATCTGTCCACCACTTCTTTGAAGCTTACTTTTACAAGGTTGTTGTTTGATCTTTTCTGCAGATTGTGCAGCAGGTCATCTGCTACAATCTTCCCTTTATTGATAATGATCACTCTGTCGCAAATGGCTTCCACTTCCTGAAGTATGTGTGAAGAGAACAAAACCAGTTTCTGTCTTCCCTGCTCTTTAATTACATTCCTGATCTCGATGATCTGGTTTGGATCCAGGCCACTGGTTGGTTCATCAAGTATCAGCACTTCAGGGTCATGTATAAGGGCTGCCGCCAGTCCTACTCTTTGCTTATATCCTTTTGAAAGCTGCCCCAGCTTTTTTTTGCTTTCCCGTGCTAATCCGGTTAGTTCTATCACCTGCTCAATAGCCTTGTGTTTGCTAACGGTTTTATGAACATCGGCAATAAAGCCCAGGTATTCTTTTACATACATATCATAGTAGAGGGCATTTGATTCAGGCAGATAGCCGATCTTTTTCTTGGCATCAAGGGGGTGCTTTTTTACGTCCGTACCATTGACATCTATATTGCCCTGTGTTGGTTCAATATAGCCTGTGATCATCTTCATGGTGGTGGACTTACCTGCGCCATTGGGTCCCAGGAAGCCAACTATTTCACCCTGGTTAATGGAGAAAGAAATATCGTTGACAGCTTTCTGTTCACCATAGAGTTTGGTGAGATTTTTTACGGTAATGGACATGAAGCAAAGATAGCCAATAGCCATAAGCCATTGGCTATTGACTATTATACTCTTCCTTCCATGCATACCAGCCAAAAATGGTTAGCCCGGCGGCAATAGGCGTGAAGATGGTGATAATAATAATCCATGGGAGTGGTTGATTGATATCTGCTTTCAACGATGGATCAATATTCCTGAATGCACTTACCAGTAATAAAATAATGGCTGCCGGACCTAACACCATCCATAAAAGCCCAAGCCAGCGTCTGATGCTGTTTAATTTTTTCATATCAGTCACTTACGTTTTTATCAATTTTATTTGAAAGGTATAACCCACCAATGATCACGCATATTATGGCCACACCTATCGGATACCATAAGCCTGTTAAATGATCTGAGCCCGGCAATGTAGTTAGTAACAATCCTATAAAAGGAACCAGTCCTCCAAATACACCATTGCCAATATGATAGGGTAAGGACATGGATGTATACCGGATCCTCGTGGGAAACATTTCAACAAGAAAAGCGGCAATGGGACCGTAAACCATCGTTACAAACAAAACCATTACGAAGATCAGTGCAATGATTTTCCATTTATCAACGGTATTTAAAATAATATGTTTTTTTGCCTTTCCTTCGCTCTGCATGCCTGTTGATTTCATTAGCGTTCCGTCTGCATATTCAATGGTAGTAGTTCCTGTGTTTTTCTCATTCAGAACATCTGTTGTATGGCGAACCGCTTCTTTCTGGTTTACATCAGATATCAGATACATTTCATGGAATATAGGCCTGTATAAGAATATCCCAAGCAGCATACCTGCCATCATAATGTTCTTTCTTCCCCATTTATCGGAAAGCCATCCGAAGAATACAAAGAATGGAGTGGCAATGGCCAGTGCTATCAGCAAAATGGTATTGGCCTGTTCGTATTCTATTGAACACTTTGTAAGCAAATAACTTTGTGCGAAAAACTGGCTTGTATACCAAATCACGCCCTGTCCCATGGTGGCACCGAACAAAGCAAGCAAAACCATTTTAAAATTAAGTTTTCGTCCAAAACTTTCTTTCAAAGGGTTTGCTGAAGTTTTGCCTTCCGATTTCAGCTTTGAAAACAGGGGTGATTCCTTCATCTTCATCCGGATGAAGATGGAAACTATTACCAGCAAAATGGAAAGCAGGAAAGGATAACGCCATCCGTCTCCATTGGTAAATTCCTCCACACCTGTTATTCTTCTTACAAGTAAGATCACTCCTAATGAAACAAATAAACCAAGTGTTGCCGTAGTTTGGATCCAGCTTGTAAAAAATCCTCTTCGTGATGCGGGTGAATGCTCTGCAACATAGGTGGCAGCGCCTCCATACTCACCGCCGAGGGCAAGACCCTGAAGCAATCTTAAGATCAGTACCAGTGCAGGTGCCCATGCTCCAATGGTGGCATATGATGGTACCAGCCCAATTAAAAAAGTAGATCCACCCATTAAGATAAGGGTAAGCAGGAAAGTATATTTTCTTCCGATGATATCTCCCAGTCTTCCAAAAAATAAAGCCCCGAAAGGCCTTACAATAAATCCGGCGGCAAAAGTTGCCAGTACGGATAACAGGGCGGTTGTTGGATTTTCCGAAGGGAAAAATTTGGCAGCTATAATGGTTGAAAGACTTCCGAAAATGTAAAAGTCATACCATTCTATCAATGTGCCTGCAGACGATGCTGTTATTACTTTCCAGATGCCCCGGGTGGAAGGCTCTTGCATGCGGTTTCGGTTTATTGATAAATATAGGAAGATGTCATGAAAGGAAAATTCATGAAGCATAAAAAGCCTGCCCTGATGAAGGGAGAGGCCATCGTGCATATAGAATTACCAGATTTCTTATTCGATCATCCCATGCCAACATCAATTCAGCCTGTCAGGTTTCATTAAATTTCCTTTCAACCTTTCTTTGAACTTTTCACCAAATAACTTTCCTTTCTCTCAGCCTGTCTCTTTTCATCTTAACTAATCAAAATCAAAAAAGTCGCCAAAGAATCCTTTCTTTTTCCTGTGCTTATAATGCGGATCATTTTTATAATAAGGATCTTTATAACCTTGCTGCGGAGGATAACCTTGTTGCGGTGGAACCTGTTTCCTGTCATCATATTTATCCTGTTCCGGGCCCATATAATCAGCAGATCTTTCAATGATCTTATCAAGTTCGCCACGGTCGAGCCAAACACCTCTGCATTTGGGACAATAATCTATTTCAATTCCCTGCCTGTCGGCCATTACAAGCGTTTCGTTACAATTTGGACATTGCATAAGCTTAAATTTAATTGAAGTATATGATTCTCTAAAACAAAATATACCATTGCAAAATAAATAATCCTGCTCCGGCAAGATAGCCCAGTAATGCTAACAGTGATATGTTTTTAACATACCAGAAAAAATCTATTTTTTCCAAACCCATCGCAGCAACACCGGCAGCAGAACCTATAATCAGGGCACTTCCGCCCGTTCCTGCACAATAGGCAAGGAATTCCCAGAAATAATGATCGGTTGGATACTGGTCCATGCTATACATGTGCTGTGCCGCTGCTACTAATGGAACATTATCTACAATTGCAGATAATAAACCAATCATTATGGTGATGAGTTTAATATTACCAATGCTTTCATTCATCCATATAGCCAGGCTGTTCAATACCCCCGTTGCCTGCAACGCCGCAATGCTCAACAATATTCCAAGGAAAAACAATACACTGGGTGTATCGATCTTTCGCAATGCATGATTTACCGATAACAAACCCTTTTCGGCTTCATCCTTTTCATGATGGATCAGTTCCGTTACAAGCCACATCAATCCCAGTCCAAATAAAATTCCCATATATGGCGGCAGGTTGGTAATTGCTTTAAATACCGGAACAAATAATAAACAACCAACACCCAGCCAGAAAATCAGGTTCCTGTTTTTCCCTGATCTTTTATTTTCATCATCGCTTACATTATCAGAAGGCACCTGAATATTGCCTTTCATTTTAAAGCTGATAAATGTAGTAGGTACCAGCAGGCATGCCAGGCTTGGAAGAAAAGTTTGCACTATTATAGCACCTGCTGTGATTTGTCCTCCTATCCAAAGCATTGTGGTAGTAACATCTCCTATAGGCGACCATGCACCGCCGGCATTAGCGGCAATAATGATGAGGCCTGCAAACACTAGCCGTTCATTTTTTCGGGGTATCAGTTTTCTCAGGAGCGAGATCATTACTATGGTAGTGGTAAGGTTATCCAGCACGGCGGAAAGGAAAAAAGTAATGAAAGCGATCATCCAGACCAGCTTTCTTTTATTCTGGTTGTGAATCTTTTTTGTGATGATATCAAATCCGTCATGGGCATCAATCAGTTCCACTATGGTCATGGCACCCAAAAGAAAAAACAATATGCCTGCAATTTCTCCCAGGTGTTCCGTTAACTGCCCGGCTGCCATGTGGGAATCACCTGATAATAATGCATATACCGACCAGCAAAAAACGCCTGTCAGTAAGGAGGTTGCTGCTTTATTTATTTTCAGGGCATGTTCAAACGCAATGGCGGCATAGCCGATGATGAAAATTACAGTTATGAAAATGATCATGTAGTTTCCGCTTGTTTAGGTGATGTCGGCCAGTTATATGCGGCATCAAAAATCGAAAAGATTTGTTTGTGATACACCGGGCCGGCAATCAGCTTAATGGGTCTGTACTGGTACCGGTACATTATAGATTGTCATATTCATAAACGGGATCGATATGTGTTCCTGCTTTTATATTGAATACGGGTTTAAGAATTCCATCTTTTAATCCATAAACCCATCCATGCAGATCCGGACGCTGTTCTTTCTTCCAGCATTTTTGGATAATGGTGGTCTTGGCAAGATTCAATACCTGTTCCTTTACATTTAGTTCCACAAGCCGCTCATTCCGGGCCTCTTCGTCCTTTATGCCATCCAGTTCTTCCCGGTGATGGCTGATCACATCTTTGATATTCCTGAGCCACATGTTCAGTACAGGTTTATAATCTATTTTAGTGTAGGCGGCTTTTATTCCTCCGCAACCGTAATGCCCGCACACAATTACATGCTTTACTTTTAGATGTGTAACCGCGAAATCCAACACAGACAACAGGTTTACATCTGTGTTCACAACCAGATTGGCTACGTTCCGGTGAACAAATATTTCCCCTGGTTGTGTTCCTGTGATCTGGTTGGCCGGAACGCGGCTGTCGCTGCAACCGATCCATAAAAATTCAGGTGTTTGTAAATGTGAAAGCCTTTCAAAATACTGGGGATCTTCCGAGATCATTTCCGAGGCCCAGGCTTTGTTTTCCAGTAATAATTTTTCGTATGATTGCATGATTGGTTTTTAAAAAGTTTTTAAAATTAATAAGCTTCTGCTTCAATTGCTGATTTTTCATGATTTAAGACCAGGCTTCGTCCGTTATTTTTCTTCAATTTAAGTTTGTTAAATCCCTGATCCTTTACTTTTGTCGTTTTCAATTCAACCATGATATGCTTTAAGTGGGCGTGCATCATAAAATCTTCTATCACTTCAATAATATCTTTATCAATAAAATCTGCCCGGCTTGCATCTATCAGAACAAATGAATGTTCCGGAACTTCTTCCAGTTTATTCTTAATGATCGGTTTATTTAAAAAGGAAACGTCCTTCCGTAAGCGGAACAGGTATTTATTACTATCATGAACAATAAATACGGATGTTTTAAAGTTGCTCCTGATCACAAAAAAGAGTCCGACAGCAATTCCAATTAAAACACCTGTAAGAAGATCGGTAAATAATATAGCGGTGATCGTAATTACAAATGGCGCGAACTGATCCCAGCCTTGTTTATAAAATGCTCTGAAAAGCGCAGGTTTTGCAAGTTTGTAACCGGTAAAGATCAATATGGCTGCCAGTGCCGATAATGGTATGAGGTTTACAATACCCGGTATCAAAGCAACAAACATCAAAAGGATCATACCATGATATATGGCTGACAACTTTGACTTGGCTCCTGCATTCACATTTGCAGATGATCTTACAATAACCGAGGTGATTGGCAACCCGCCTATCAAACCAGATAACATATTTCCAACGCCCTGTGCTTTTAATTCTCTTTCCTTATTGGTCACCCGTTGATATGTATCCAGGTCATCAATGGCTTCAATGCTCAATAATGTTTCAAGACTTGCAACAAGTGCAAGCGTTATTCCCGCTATCCATACTTCTTTATTCATCATGCCGGTAAAATCCGGTGTAGTGAAAAACGAAATAAATTCATTGGTTGATTGCGCAATTGGAATATTCACCATCAGGTCCGTCCCTAGCGGTAATAAAGCCCCGCTGAACCTGAAAAATTCATTGATAACTATACCAAGAAGTACTACCATAAGTGGAGCTGGTATCAGTTTGATAAAACCATTTTTTCCTTTGAGCAGTTTTTCCCAGCCAAACTGGAATAGCAACCCGGTCACACCAATGATAACAGCAATGGGTGAGAGATAATTAAAAGCATTGATGATGCCGGAAAAGGTATTTTCGTTATTGGACTGGATAAATGACTCCTCACCCTGGTAGCTGCCATTATAACCAATCAAGTGCGGAAATTGTTTTAAAATCAGTATCAGTCCGATTGCAGCAAGCATGCCTTTGATAATACAGCTGGGAATGTAATCGCCAATAACCCCGGCCTTAATAAATCCGAGAACAATTTGTAGCATTCCGCAGATCATCACTGATAAAA
>CBIHLW010000147.1:0-6654 GCA_966210755.1 uncultured bacterium | reverse complement strand
CGATAACGCATTGATCAGCACAGCTTTGTCAAACTTTATTTTCTCACCGGCAAATGCACCAAAAAAATCTATAGTAGAAGTAGAGATGAATTTTACACCTGGCGTTCTTTCCAGCCAGAGGTCAAAGAGATTAAGGGTGCTGGTCATAAGGATGGTGGAACTTAACCAGCCCACCAGCACTACAAAAACAATGATAATGATGAACCCCAGCCCGGGTACATTTACATAGGGCCTCAAAATTCCATCCACCGCTTCAAACAACTGGTACAACAGCCAGCCGGTAACGGTGATGGGTGCCAGGATCAATATGCCCTGTACAAAATACCGCAGAAGGCTTGCGTAGGTAACTCCTTTCTTCTGGTCCGTTGTTTCTGCCATGCATCAAATTTGAACAAAGGTAAAGCGCTACCACTCATCATCAAATTGCTGAATCAATAAAAAATATTTGCTGGAAACTTTGGTTACGAAAAAAGTTTCCATAGTTTTGCGCCTCATTTATGGAAAACAAGGAACGTATTTTATTGAAAGCGCACGAGCTGTTTAACAGGTATGGCATCAGGTCAGTATCAATGGATGATATTGCCGCACAATTGGGAATGTCGAAAAAAACCCTTTATCAGTATTATGCAGACAAGGATGAACTGGTGAATGCCGTTTTCAGCGGGATCATGGACCACAATAAAAAGGAATGTACTGGTTGCCGGTCGAATGGTGAAAATGCCATTCATGAGGTTTTCCTTTCATTTGACATGCTTGAGGGAATGCTGTCTGAAATGAACCCCTCAATTCTTTTTGATATGCAGAAATACCATCCTTCAGCCTTCAGGAAATTTGAGGACTACCGCAATAATTTTCTTTATGGACTGATCAGGGAAAACATTGAAAGGGGTATAAAAGAAGAACTGTACAGGTCTGATGTGGATGTGGAAATCCTTACCAGGTACCGCTTATTCAGTATCATGATCTCTTTTGATTCGGATGTATTCCCGGCAAACAAAACGAAGCTTGTATATATAGAACAACAATTACTGGAGCATTATTTATGGGGTCTGGCTACAAACAAGGGACAAAAGCTGATCCAGAAATATAAAAATCAACGAACCAAAAAATAAACGAGATGAAAACCAAACTGATTTCAGTTCTATATTTTCTGCTCATGGCATATGCAGGGCAGGGGCAGCAGAAATATGAGCTTACAGTAAAAGAAGCTGTTGATCTTGCCTGGAAGAACGTAGTGGAATTGAAAAACGCACAGCTCGACTATCGCATACAGGAAGCAAAGAATAAAGCGATACTGGGACAGGCCTTACCACAGATAAGTGCTAATGTTCAGGCCAATCATTTTCTGAAATTGCCCACCATACTTTTTCCTCAGTCGGAAGAGGGCATTTATGATGTATTGAAAAGAGAAGGTCTTGTGCCCTCAACAACCCAGCCGCCTCCGCCCAGCCTCCTTGCATTCAGCTTTCAGCAGCCATGGAATTTTGCGGCAGGTGCAACACTTACACAATTGCTTTTCCAGCCCGACGTATTCGTGGGTTTACAGGCAAGACAAACCTCTCTGGAATATAATCAGGCGCTGATTGACCAGACAAAAGAAAAGATCAAAGACTCCGCCTATAAAAGATACTATGCCATCCTGATCGCTCAAAAGCAGCTGGAATTTTTAAATGTCAGTGTTCAAAGGCTTGAAGAACTCGCGGCGGATATAAACGAAATATATAAAAATGGATTTGCTGAAAAACTTGATGTTGATAAGGTGCAGGTGCAGTTAAACAACCTGAAGACCACTCAGAGTGTAGTTCAAAATGCCATTAAGCTTGCTTATGCAGCAATGAAATTTGCAACAGGTGTCAGCCAGAAAGATACCATAGTTCTGAAAGACCAGCTGACAGTTGATGTTTTGAAAGAAGGCATTCTTGATGAAACTTTTATGTATGAAGACAGGCCGGAGGTACGAACACTTAACACCCTGCAAAAACTTCAGCAGCTGGATATCAAAAGAAACAAGCTTGGATTTCTTCCTACCGTTGCTTTATCAGGAAATTATTCTGTAAATGGAATGGGACAGAAATTCTTCACGCATGAAAGCACCTTCTGGTATAAAAGCGCATTTATTGGTTTGAATGTGAACCTTCCGATTTTTAGCGGGTTCCAGCGCAAATACAATATCCAGGTTTCTCAGCTCACCCTGGAAAAACTGAACAACACCATTGAGAACGTAAAACAGGCCATTGATTTTGAACAGGTGATCACCAGGGAAAGATTGAACAATGCCTTACTTAATCTGGATGCTCAGGAACAAAACCTGGAACTGGCAGAAAAGGTTTTCAACACTACAAAGATCAAATTTGAAAATGGTGTGGGCAGCAGCCTTGAAGTACTTCAGGCAGATACCGAGTATCAGAATGCACAGGGTAATTATTTCAATGCCCTGTACAATGCTACCGTTGCAAAGATCAGTTATCTGTATTCACTTGGAAAATTGCAGTAATAATTATACAAACACGTTTATATGAGAAAGTATGTATTAGGATTGATTTTGGCTGGATTTATAACATCTTCCTGCAGTACAGGCAGCAAAGATGAAAAAGGAAGCCTGACAGATAAAAAACTTGAACTTGAGAAATTAAAAAAAGAGCAAACTGCATTGGGCTCCGATATCAGGAAGCTCGAAGAAGAAATTGCAAAACTCGATACCGGTGCTAAAACAGGAATAGCCAAACTTGTGGGTATTTCCACTTTAACGCCTCAGAACTTTGCGCATTACATCAGCCTGCAGGGAAAAATTGAAGCAGAAAATTCTGCAATCGTTACGCCCCGTCTTGGACCGGGCCTTGTAAAGCAGGTGTATGTTAACGAAGGACAGCAGGTAAAAAAAGGGCAGCTTTTATTGAAGCTTGATGACGCGGTTCAAAAGCAGGCCATTGTTGCCGCCAGGCAAAATCTTGAAACCATCAAAGCGCAACTTGGTTTGGCCAGAGACCTGTACAACCGTCAGAATAATTTATGGAAGCAGGGTATTGGTACGGAAGTACAGTTGTTGCAATTCAAAACCCAGGTGCAGACACTGGAAGCGCAACTCTCAGCCGCACAGGCTTCTATTCGCACGCAGCAGGAGCAGGCCGATGCCACTAATGTAAGGGCGGAGATCAGTGGTGTGATAGATGATCTCAATATCAGACCGGGTGAAACCTTCACAGGTATGGCCGGCAGTGTGCCTCAGATCAGGATCGTTAATACCAGTTCATTAAAAGCATTGGTTGAGGTGCCTGAAAATTATGCTGGTAAAGTAACTACCGGTGCTAATGTGCAGGTATTTCTTCCCGATATTAATAAAAGATTTGAGAACCTGAAAGTAACCCGTGCCGGGCGCGCTATTAATCCAAGTTCAAGAGCATTCAGTGCAGAGATCTCTGTTCCATATGATCCCGCCATTCGTCCCAACCAGCTGGCGCAGGTGAAGATCCAGGATTATGCAGTGGCTAATATCATTGTGATCCCTGTGAATACGGTTCAGACGGATGAAAATGGTAAATATGTTTTTGTAGCCGTAAAAGAAGGCGACAGGATGATAGCCAGGAAAAGAATTATTGGTGTAGGTGAACTGAATGATGATAAGATAGAAGTGAAGTTCGGTCTCAAAAACGGTGACCAGCTCATTACTGAAGGTTACCAGAATTTATATGACGGACAGGTGATTACAATTGCCAAATAGGTTACTGGCTAAATGGCCATTGGCTGCAACACTGGAATTCATAACAGTTTTCAGTATGTACGTAGCCTGGTGCTAAATGCCGGCTGAAGCTAAAACGAACCAACTAAATAAGACAAGATGAAAGTATTAGAAGGACTTGGAAAAAAGTTCAAAGAGTTTAAACCAACCAGCTGGTCGGTTGATAACCGCACCGCCATATATATTATTACCATACTGATCTCTCTGTATGGATTGACCAAGTTCAATTCCATGCCCAAAGAGCAGTTCCCGGATATTGTTGTGCCAACCATTTCTGTTACTACTGTTTATTTTGGTAACTCGGCTACGGATATTGAAAACCTGGTTACCCGCCCAATTGAAAAAGAGATCAAGGCAATCAGTGGCGCAAAAGTGAATAAGGTAAATTCTATTTCACAGCAGGACTTCAGCATGATCGTTGTGGAATTTGATACGGATGTAAAAACTGACATTGCCAGGCAAAAAGTAAAAGATGCACTGGACAGGGCAAGGGGTGAACTTCCAACTGACCTTACACAGGAACCAACTGTTGCGGAATTTGCCTTTAGTGAAATGCCTATCATGTTTGTCAATATTAGCGGCAACTACGAAGGTGTTAAGCTGAAAAGTTTTGCTGAGAAAATGCAGGACCGTTTTGAAGAATTGAAAGAGATCAACCGTGCAGATATTGTTGGTGCGCCGGAAAGAGAGATCCAGGTGAATGTTGACCAGTATAAAATGCAGGCTGCTAAACTTAGTTTCCAGGATATTGAAAATGCCATCAGTTTTGAGAACCGTGATATTAGCGGAGGTTTGATTGATGTGGGTGACATGAGCAGAACCATCCGTGTAAAAGGGCAGTTTACAAATGCACTTGACATGGATGACATTGTGATCAAAAATCCCGACGGTGCATCTATTTACCTCCGGGACATAGCGGATGTAAAGGATACAGTGAAAGAAACGGAAAGCTTTGCGCGTCTTGATGGCAAGCCCGTTATTACCCTGAATATTGTGAAACGCGCCGGAGAAAATCTGATCAACACAGCTGCCAGTGTAAAAAGGATCATTGAAGAAATGCAGATGGCAGGTGAGATCCCGCCTCCTGATCAGTTGAAAGTGGTGATCACCGGCGACCAGAGTGTTCAAACAGCCACTTCATTCAATGAACTTGTAAATACCATTATCATTGGATTTATACTGGTGCTTCTTATCCTCATGTTTTTCATGGGCGTGACCAATGCCTTCTTTGTTGCATTGAGTGTACCACTTTCAGTTTTCGTGGCATTTATGTTCCTTCCATTAGGGAACTTTATAGTGGGTGGTGATATCACCCTGAATTTTATTGTGCTCTTCGCCTTGTTGTTTGGTTTGGGGATCATAGTAGATGATGCCATCGTGGTTATTGAAAATACCCACCGGATCTATAATAATGGAAAAGTGCCCATTGTACGGGCTGCAAAAGAAGCGGCCGGTGAAGTATTTATTCCGGTGCTGGCCGGTACGGCCACTACACTTGCACCCTTCTTTCCATTATTATTATGGAAAGGTTTGATCGGCAAGTTCATGATCTACCTGCCTGTGATGCTGATTCTTACACTTGCTGCTTCTCTTATTGTTGCATTTATCATCAACCCTGTTTTTGCAGTGAGCTTCATGCGGCCGGAAGGAAAAGAATATGAAAAGCCCAGGAACCATATTTTCAAAACTCCATTGTTCTGGACATTGATCGCTTTTGGAATATTATTTCATTTGCCGGGATGGCATGGCGTAGGCAATTTTCTTTTGTTTATGGCCTTGCTGATGATCTTTCACGCTTATGTTTTGAAAGGGGTGATCTATACGTTTCAGCACAGGATACTTCCGGGTATGATGAGACGGTATGAAAGACTGCTGCGCTGGTTATTGCAGGGAAAAAGACCTGCATGGATGTTTGCTTCTTTGTTCGGATTGTTTTTTGTTTCAATAGGGGCCTTGTTGGTGAGAAGTCCGGCTGCGCCATTTTTCCCTTCCGGTGATCCGCATTTTGTATATGTGTATTTAAAAATGCCCGTGGGAACAACTGCTGAAACAACTGACTCGGTATTGAGGATACTTGAAGGAAGGGTTTATAAAATACTGGAGAACGACAAGCCTGGAGCCGAAGGATCACTTGTTGAAAGTGTGATCTCGAATGTTGCTGTCAGCGCCAATAACCCCAGGGATAATAACAGGAGTACCCAGTCCAACCTCGGAAGGATCCAGGTTTCCTTTGTTGAATATGAAGAACGGGAAGGTAGAAGCACAGCACCTGTCATGGCAGAAATAAGGGAAGCCATGAAGGGTATTCCGGGCGCTTCCATTGAAGTGGGACAGGAAGATGCTGGTCCGCCAACAGAACCTCCGGTGAATATTGAAGTTGCAGGCGACAATTTTGAATCCATTGCTTCGGTAGCTTCCTTGCTGAAAAATTATCTTGATACCAATAAGGTGGAAGGAATTGAAAACCTTCAAATGGATGTTGACCTGCTCAATCCTGAGATCACCATAAATGTTGACAGGGAAAGAGCAATGGCTGAAGGTTTAAGTACAGGGCAGATAGGCATGGCCATCCGTACCGCCGTATTTGGTAAAGAAGTAAGTAAACTCAAGGAAGGTGAAGATGAATACAAGATTCAGTTGCGCTTTAAGGAGCTCACCAGAAATAATCTTACTGACCTGATGAATATGCGCATCACCTTCCGGGATATGGGTACCATGCAGATCAAACAGGTTCCATTGAATGCGGTGGCATCTGTTGATTATACCAGTACGGCCGGTGCTATCAAAAGAAAGAATGTAAAGCGTACCATTCAACTGCAATCCATCGTGACGGTTCCTAACTTGACACCGGTGATCATCCTGCAGGTGGGCGAATGGATAGTAGACTTTAAATCGATAAGAAGGGTACCCGCAGATGT
>CBIHLW010000146.1:0-6666 GCA_966210755.1 uncultured bacterium | reverse complement strand
CTATCTTCCATGTAATAGCCATAATTAATGTTTTAGGTGATTAATACTTAAACTAAACCTTTCTTTTGACTGGTTGCAAAAACCTTACCCCGTTCCTCCCCTATTCAGCAGCCATGAGTTTGCTGAATTACTGTTTTACAAACTCTCCATCAGCTTTGATCTTCACATCATCGCTCAGCATAGGAGCCGGAAATCCATTTCCAATGCCAAAATCAGAACGTTTGATCACACCTGTTACCTGGAATCCGGAGGTGGGTTTTTTATTCATTGGGTTTTCAACTGTGCCGCGGTACCAAAGGTCAAGCGTAACTGGTTTGGTAATGCCATGCATGGTGAGATTTCCGCTAACCTTATATTTATTCTTTTCTCCGGCAGGCTTAATGGATGTACTCTTAAAACTCAGGGTTGGATATTTGGCCACGTCAAAAAAGTCTGCGCTTTTCAGGTGATTATCCCTCATTTCAACTTCCGTGTCAATTGAATTAACATCGGCAGTCATTTCAATTACGGCATCGCTGAAATCATCTTTTGAAGTTTTAATATCAACATCAAATTTGTTGAACAAACCGGTAACCTCAGAAATGCCAAGGTGTGTGATGCCAAAACTCAATTTTGAATGTGCATTGTCAACTTTCCAGTTGTTAAGGCTGTTAAAGGCAAATAAGCCCACTAGAATGGCGGATAGCAAGAAGAACTTTTTCATGTAGAATTTATTAATTGTTTAGATGTTATATGCTGATGTTAATTCCTTCATCAGAATTGCTATGCAAAGCTAACCATGTATACACCCAGCCTCCATTGAGATGAGATAAGAAATGGAATTGATGTAAGTCAATGCGTTAAAATGTGTGAATTATGCGGTAAGCGGTATTAGAATACATCTATATTTTCAAATATATTAATAGTCAGAACTAACTTTTTTTGGTAGCAATATGTTTTCTGATGCGGCTCAGTGTTTCCGGCGTTATACCAAGAAAAGAAGCCATCATATGTTGTGGAACACGTTGAGGTATGGTTGGACAGGATTGCGTAAGGTTCTGGTATCGTTGTTCAGCAGAAAGCGTAAGCGACCCGGCCAGTCTTCTTTGCATGGCGATCAGGCTGTTCTGGATCAGCATTCTGAAATATTTTTCAAACTGGGGAATTTTTTCAAGCATTTGTTCTTCCGCCTGCCTTGTCAGCAATAATAGTTCACTATCCTCCAGTGCATCGATGTTATAGGTTGAGGGTTCTCCTGTTAGAAAACTATACTGGTCAGAGATCCACCATCCTTCAAAAGCAAACTGGATAATGTGTTCATTCCCTTTTTCATCTATTGTATAAGAACGGAGTATGCCCTTTTCAACAAAAGCTATATGCCTGCATACATCACCTTCCTGTAACAGGTATTGCTTCTTGCGTAATTTTTTTGGTGCAAAGAATGACCTGCTTAATTTTTTTTCTTCTTCAGTCAGCTGGATCTTTTCATTGAACTTCTCAAATAATAATTCAAACATGTTCTATTGCTTCAACTGTAAAAATAAGGATTGAATAGTAAGGATAAATTTTGAAAGGCCAACTTACCCATTCTTCCGGCCTTAACATACGTCAGGCGAAAGATTTATTTCATTTCAAAAGCAATGGGCCTGGCAACGGGTTCATACATTTCATTCACCTGGCTGGCATTGATATAAGTAATACCTGATCTTTTGAGCGATCCAAACGATTCATGGATATGTCCGAATATATGGTATCTGGGTTGCAGCGTTAGTACCATCCTTAACAGGTCCTGACAACCTACATGCTGTTCACTCACCAGGCAATCCAGAAAGCCAAACGGAGGGCCATGTGTAATGAGCAGGTCAGTACCGGGCGGAATTTTATCCCAATGCTTTCTGATTCCCGAACCCCTGTGCCTGTTAAATGCCCAGTTATAAAACCAGGGCGTTACCGGCGATCCCCAGATGTTGATGCCATCAATGACGATACCTGAATCATTTAAATATGTTACGCCTTCAGGTATCAGGTTATGAATATCCTCCTCTCCTGCCTGGTCAAAGTAAAAATCATGGTTGCCTGCAATAAAGATCTTATACAGGAATTTTTGTTTTCCAAACCAGTTGAGAAAATCAATGACCTCTTCTTTTTTTCCTTTATGGGTAAGGTCTCCGGCATGGATCAGGACATCTCCACGCGGAAGTGTTATTTTTCGATGCCAGCCATGTGTATCTGATATTGCTACGAATTTCAATGTCCAGTTTATTTTACAACAAAGCTACCAGTCAATGGCTGGTAGCTTTAAGGTGTACATGAGTGTAAGGATTATTTTTTTTCCTTTGCCGGACCTGTATTCCGTCCGGATGACTGTTCCTGTGTTTTCTTTTGAGGTACGGAGGGTTTTCCTCCTGTCTGATCTCCATGATTAGATTTTCCACGATCGGCTACCTGGCCAAAGGCCTGGCTACTCTGGTTACTGGCTCCACGGCCTGAACTACCTTTTTTATTATTATCTCCTCTTCCTGACATAATCTATAAAATTTAAATCTGTTACAGGTAATTTTACATCACTTATTATGCCATTATATTTAAACCATTGGTTCAGTTTCCTCCGGTTCTTTCTATTGTATACTTTCCTGTTCATTTTTGAAAATGGTTTTACCCAGACAGATACCCTGTTTGTTGCAGATACTTCAGGAACGTTGGAAAACATCAGGATCACTGCATTTGAACACAACAGGGCTTTAAGAGATGTGCCTGCTTCTGTGAGTTATTTGAACCAGGAACAATTAACCAGATTCAATTCCTCATCGCTCGTAGATGCGGTAAATGCCTCCCCGGGTGTAAGAATGGAAGAGCGATCTCCGGGTAGCTATCGCTTTAACATCAGGGGTAGTTCGCTTCGGTCGCCTTTTGGAGTAAGGAATATCAAAGTGTATTATAATGATATACCCTTCACAGATCCTGGAGGTAATACATATCTTAATCAACTGGGTTATCATAATTTTAATTCGCTGGAAATCATCAAAGGACCTGGCAGCAGTTTATATGGAAGCGGAACCGGCGGTGTTTTACTGATTGAAAGCTTATCAGCTATTGAACAACCCCGGCTCGTAGCTGAATATTCTGCAGGAAGTTATGGAATGCACCATTTTCATGGCAGCTATATCCATGCAAATGAAAAATATGCATCCAGGTTTGCTGTTCAGCATCTGCAAAGTGATGGTTACAGGAAGCAGTCAGCTTTACAAAGAAAAGTTTATAGCTGGAATGGAAGATTCCGGTTAACCGGTAATCAATTATTGAAAACCAGTTTTCTTTATGGGGATCTGTTTTATGAAACACCTGGCGCTTTGAATGCTGTGGAGTATGCCAGTGATCCAAAAGCCGCCCGGCCTGGTGGTGGTGGGTTTCCCGGTGCTATAGCGGCAAAAGCATCCATTCATCAACAAACTTTTCTCACTGGTGCTTCATTGGAACAGCAAGTATGGAAAGGCCTGAAGAATAAAACAGTTTTATATGGAATGTTCACCCGCCTCATCAATCCTAACCTCAGGGGATATGAGAAAAGTTCATTGCCGCATGCCGGAGGCAGAACAACCTTTCACTGGTTAAAAATGATCAGCAAGGATGTATTAAATATTGATTTCGGGGGAGAATGGCAACAGGGATTCCAGACAGTACAGGTGCATGACAATGCAGGCGGTGAGCCGGATTCACTGAGATCAAATGATGATATAACCAACCGCAATGCATTGGTGTTTATTCAGGCTACGCTTGACCTCTATCATGGCTGGACCTTTGTTGCTGCTTCGGGCATCAGTTGGCTGAAAACAGATTTTACAAGATTTGATCCTTTTACAATTGGTAAACAGACAAGAAAATTCGGAAATGAATTTGCGCCCAGATTCGCCATCATGAAAAAGTTGGATGAACTTACTTTATATGCCGCTGTCAGCAAGGGCTTTTCTCCACCATCAACAACAGAGCTGGTACCCACAGGGGGTGCCATTAACCTTGAACTGCAGGCAGAGGATGGAATTAACTATGATCTGGGAATAAGAACGGTGATTAGTGAAAGGATCTCCGCAGATGTAAATACATTTTATTTCAGGCTGAATAATACCATTGTGCAAAGAAGAGATGCAGGTGGGGGAGATTTTTTTATCAATGCCGGTAAAACAAGCCAGAAGGGCATTGAATTGTCTCTCGCCTGTCCTTTTTTAAATGATCACAAAACCCATTCACTATTTAATAAGGGAAATGCATGGCTTAATTACACTTATCATCATTTTAAGTATAAAGAATTTAAGCAGATCGATACGGACTATTCAGGAAATAAATTACCCGGGGTTGCGCCCCACACCATTGCCGCGGGTATAGATCTGTATGTTAAGCACTATCTGTTTTTAGGTCTTCATTATTTTTTTTCAGACCGGCTCCCTTTAAATGATGCCAACACCGTGCATGCAGATCCATATCATTTATTAGGATTCAAAGCCTCCTGCCAGCTTTTTACCAATAAAAAAATGTTGGTGAGTCTCAGTGCCGGAGCAGAGAACCTGCTGGGACAGCAATACAGTCTGGGTAATGACATCAATGGCTTTGGCGGACGTTATTTTAACACTGCTCCCGGAAGAAATTATTTTGCAGGATTGAAAATCGTGTTCAGAGATAATGATCCGGTTCAATAAAATTTAAGAGATCGCAGATGTTAACAGTCTTTCCTGCCAAACTTCTTTTTTCTTTTTCCTTTTGTTTTCAACAAGTTTAATGATCGCCGATGTAACCAGTGCACCTGCAACATATAACCCAACGGTCATGATCTTTGTTGAAGTTGATTTGTTGCTGTGTCTTTTCTCCAGTCCAAGCGGGCCAGGTAATACTACCGCGCCGATACCGGCTGCCAGTCCAAGTATTGAACTTCTTACCCAGACATTTTTTTCTTTTCCAATACCTGCGAAGGAATAGTATAATGCATTGCCGGCCAGGTCGCCTATCAGGGCCAGCGTAAATAGTTTCTGATCATTTGGTTTTTTGAATCCTGTTTTATGCAATCCTTTTGAAATCGCATTCATTCCAAGCAGATCCATTCTGGGGGCCTGGGGTACCAGGCGTTTTACGGATTCATGGATCAGCGTTAAGGCCACTGCTCCTGCCACACCCCCACTTATAGCGGTTATTGGTTTCATACTGAATTTTAATGAAGTAACTTAAAATTTAATGCCAGCCCGTATTAATTGTCCGGAAAGCTTTTACTTTATTTCTGATCTATGAAAAATATTATGCCATAAGAAAAGAGGAAGGAATTTGTAACCTTTTGGTATTTGAACTGCACTATAACAGTAAGATGACAGAAATTTCAGACAAAGGCCTCGTTACCGATCAGGAGGTCATTCACAGAGTTGTTCAGGGCGAGCAGGCGCTGTTCGAGATCCTGATCAGGAGATACAATTCCGTGCTATATAAAATTGCAAGGGGTTTTGGATATAATCATCAGGATGCTGAAGACCTCATGCAGGATGCCCATGTAGCAGCTTACCTGAACCTGGCATCCTTTGAACAAAGGTCGTCCTATAAAACCTGGTTATCCAGGATCATGGTCAATAAATGCATATATAAAAAAACATATGGTTATTATAATAAAGAAAAGCCGGCTGCCTCAATTGTCAATGAACATGCCCAACCTATACTTATGCCTGTAATTGAAAATGCAAACCGCGTAATTGATAATAAGGAATTAACCCGAATTATCGAATATGGAATACATCAATTGCCAGAAATATACCGTACCGTATTTATTTTAAGAGAGGTGGAAGGATTCAATGTGGCGGAAACCGCTGATATCCTGCAGATCACCCCTGTAAATGTTAAAGTAAGACTTAACCGGGCAAAATCCTTATTGCAAAAAGCACTGGAGCAGGCATATACCTCTTCTGCCATTTTTGAATTTAACCTTGTTTATTGCGATAATATAGTAAACAGGGTTTTTGAACGCATCAGATCCTTTACAATTAAATCTACCGACAATGATTATGACTGAAAGTTCGGCTGCCACCATGGTTCAGCATTCCATGCACACTATGCAGGTTAAAATATTTTCGGGTAACAACCTGGCCCTGACCGAAGAAGAACTTAATGAATGGCTTCATTACAATCAGGTAACAGTACATCATATAGGCCAGTCGCTTTGCGAAAGAAATGGAAACCTGCTTGTAGCCATTTCCGTTTTTTATATCAAAGAAAATAAATCCAACTGATGGAGTATAAGCTAAGGATACTTGAGATTGTAAATGTTGCCAGGAATGTAAAGGCCTACCGGATTGAAAAACCAGCAGACTATGATTTTATTCCGGGACAGGCTACGGAGGTCTCCATTGACAGACCGGGATGGGAAAACGAAAAACGCCCTTTCACATTCACTTCACTGAATGAACATCCGTTCCTGGAATTCACCATTAAATCATATAAAGATCATCAGGGGGTTACCGGTTTAATGGACCAGTTAACAACCAGCGACCACGTGATCATTGGTGATGTATGGGGCGCTATTGAATATAAGGGACCTGGTTATTTTATAGCAGGCGGTGCCGGCATCACACCATTTATGGCCATACTCAGAAAACTTTAAAAGAAAAATGAAGCCTCCGGCAAGACACTGTTTTTTTCCAACCGTGGCAGGGAAGATAT
>CBIHLW010000145.1:0-6667 GCA_966210755.1 uncultured bacterium | reverse complement strand
GGTGAAGACAGCCTCGACAAATCGCTTGCAAAACATGGCTTTCACAAAAAGGATATCACAGATGTTCTGCTGACCCATTTACATTTTGACCATTGTGGCGGATCAATTGTGCGCAAAGGAAATAAACTGGTGCCGGCATTTGAAAATGCCAGGTATTGGAGCAATGCACAACACTGGGACTGGGCCGTACACCCAAATGACAGGGAGAAGGCATCTTTTTTAAAGGAAAATATTCTTCCGGTCCAGGAAAGTGGCCAGCTGAATTTTGTTGTACTTACGCAAACTGAATCGCCATCATTGGTTTTAGAAACCGCGGCCTTCACAGATTCCATTTCTTTGAGAATGGTTAACGGCCATACGCAATCCATGATGTTGCCACAAATAAGATATAAGGATAAAACCATTGTTTACATGGCTGACCTTTTGCCTTCTGCCGGTCACATTCCTATTCCTTATGTAATGGCTTACGATATGTTTCCGCTAACCACCCTAAATGAAAAGAAAATGTTCCTGAAAGAAGCCGTGGAAAATAATTTCATATTATTCTTTGAGCACGATGCTTCAATGGAATGCTGTACCCTGCATCAAACAGAAAAAGGAGTGAGAATGGAAAATTCATTCCGTCTGGAAGAACTTTAAACCTTTAACCTGAATCCTATTTCAACACCTCCAAAGGATACCTCAGATTCTTATACCCCATCATATCAACTTTAATACTGCCGATCAGTATCCGGCTTTCGATCCGTACAGGCAGGCGGTTGGCATCATCACTCACCCAAACCGTCATGTTTTCGCCACCCGAAAAAATGGTTCCTTCAACAAGCAGGGGTTTGAATTTAATGGCGTTGAATTTCCCATAACGCGTTTGCACCTGTTCTTTTCCCATATAACGGACATATAAAGGATGTACTTCATTTTCCAGGAACATCTGGAAAGGGATCTTATCCCCTTTTTTGTACTTATTAAAATCTATATTCCTGGCATAGTACACAGAACTCAGAACATCCTGTACACAGGCAGGCACTTTATACTGTGCGCTGTCGGTGGTTGCAATTTGTTTATCCTGGTTAAAGCTTACGGTTTCCTTTTTCCTTGTATTGCCTTCTTCCACTTCGCGGTAAAATTTCAAAGGGAGCATGGAGGATGTATCAATATAAGTTTCATAGCGGTCGCGAACCCTGTAGATCCAGTCGTACTTACTATTTGAGCGGCCGGTTCCTGTTATATGATAAACAACTTTTCCATTTAATTTGTCAATCGAAGTAGAAAAGGCAGCAGAACCTGCATTCACATACATGCCGGCTACATTATAATACACAATAAAACCAATCTGCTCGCCATGCTGAGTAGTACTGTTCTTTATTCCGCAAAAATCATTTTGCGCTTGAGCATGTACATTGGCAAGCATCAACAGGATACAGGCAGGAATAAATTTAAATTTGTTCATTCTTTTTTTTAAAAACCCTCAGGTTCAGGATCAGCAGACTGCCTGCAATGGCAGGTAAAATTAAATTAATGAACCAGACCGTAACAGATGTTAAGCTGATACCAAGCAAATTAACTGAGAACAAACCCACCAGCTGGATGCTGACCTCATTTCTTAATCCCACTTCCACCAGTGCAATGGAAGGGATAACTGACATGGCCAGCAATACAACACTCATTACAGACATGATAGTGACAGTATCCACGTTCACTTCAAATAATTTAAACAGCAAAAAGTACTGAATAAGAAAAATAAAATACCTGATCAACGACAGGAAAATCAATCTTAACAAAAGCTGAGCATGGAATAGCTTCAATGCTTCTACCAGGTAAAGATATCTTTCGGCCCTTATCCATCTTCTGAACAATTTTACTACGCCGGAAACATTGAAAAATATCAAAGAAATGATCACTCCTGCTATAATCACCCCATAGAGAATGAACTGGTACCAGATCCTTATTCCTTCGATCTGGCTGATAAGCTGATTCTTTAACAGGATCATTCCAATTATTCCGGCAAATATGGTAACCAGAAGCTGCGCCATACTGGCAACAACGGTAACGGAAATGATCCGCAAACGGCTACCTTCGGGCATATACAGCATCCGGCCAACGTATTCTCCTATCCTGTTTGGCATGGTAACAGAAATGGAAACGCCCGACAACACAGCTTTAAAAGCAAGCATAAACCGGATAGGATACGTAGTATTCACTGAAATTTTCCACTTGAATGCTTCCAGTCCCCAGTTCACAGGTATAAGAAAAATAGCGGCTGCCAGGTAAACTATCTTAAAAGAACTGAACGACTGCTTTATCTGCTGCCATGAAGTTTCAAGATGTGGTTGTTTTATGATCTGCTGATAGATGGAAAATGCAAGCCAGGCAAACAATAAAGGACCCAGGAAATAATTGATAAAGATTTTGATATTTTTGTTCAGCTGCATGTGCAGTAAAAATAACCACCTCCTTGCAAAAGCCAGTGATAATATTGGGTATTGATCCGGGAACCCTTGTAATGGGTTATAGTGTAATTGAAGCGCATAAAAATCAATTCATCATCAGGACAATTGATGTGCTCAGGCTTTCTTCAAAAAAAGATCATTACCAGCGATTACAATTGATCCATAAAAGGATCTCCGAACTGGTGGATGAATTTTCACCAGATGAATTTGCTATTGAAGCACCCTTCTTTGGAAAAAATGTTCAAAGTATGCTGAAGCTGGGAAGGGCCCAGGGCGTGGCTATAGCAGCTGCCATGAATAAAAACATACCCGTAACCGAATATGCACCTAAAAAAGTAAAACAATCTATCACGGGTAATGGAAATGCAGATAAGGACCAGGTATGGAAAATGTTGCAAAGAATAACCGCACTTCCTGACAAACCAAAATTCTATGATGCCACAGATGCACTGGCAGTGGCCATTTGCCACCATTACGGAAGCAGGAGTGTAGAAAAAATGCCGGGAGCAAAAAAATCAAAATCAAAAAGCGGCTGGGAACAATTCATTGCAAACAATCAACACCGGGTAGGTTAACTTATTTATCCGTTCATCAGTTCACTGGTCACAGATGCTCCAGCAACCTTGACTGCACCCGCTTCAATTCTTCATCGGACAACTTCATTTTTGGTTGCGTGAAATTCAGGTCATTGGCTGTGTTGACAGGTATCAGGTGCATATGCGCATGAGGAACTTCTATTCCAACCACACTAATGCCGCACCGGTTGCACCTGAATGCCTTTTCAATAGCTTTAGCAATTGGTTTGGCAAACACCAGCATTTCAGATAAATAAGCGTCATCAAGATCAAACAAATTGTCTGTCTCATTTTTCGGGATGACCAGCGTATGGCCTTCCCTTAATGGAAATATGTCCAGAAAGGCATAGAACTTTTCATTCTCTGCAATTTTATACCCCGGGATTTCTCCTGAAATGATCTTCGAAAATATGGTCATGGGAGTTTGTTGAATGATGTGATCATGAAATTACAAACAGTGAGGCATAAATCAATTATATGGTTTATGCAGGTTCACCATCACATCATTCAACTAACAGTTTAAAGAGAAATATCCTCAACCTTGAATTTGATCAAACCGGCCGGAGCGGTTACCTCGGCAACTTCACCAATGTGTTTGCCAAGCAGGCCCTTTCCTATTGGAGAAGTATAGGATATTTTGCCGGCTTTGAGATCGGCTTCCTTTTCGCTAACAATCTGGTAGGTTACCTGCTTTTTGGTATTCATATTTGTTACTTTAACCTTGGTTAAAATAGAAACTTTGCTGGTATCAATTGTAGCCTCATCAATAATGCGTGCAGTTGCAATCTGTCCTTCAAGATTTGCAATCTTTGCTTCCAGTAAACCCTGTGCTTCTTTGGCAGCATCATATTCTGCATTTTCCTTCAGGTCGCCTTTTTCTCTTGCCTCAGCAATTGCCCTGGAGGCCGCAGGACGCTCAACAGATCTCAGCTGCTGCAACTCCGACTTCATTTGCTCAAGGGTTTCTTTGGTCACGTATTGTATTCCACTCATAAGTACTCCTTTTTAGGGATAAATGAAAAAAATAGCAACGCTTCGGTATTGAACCAAAGCGTTGCCTCATAAAAGTAAAGATAATTATTATTGGTAAATGAACGAGTCTGCCCTTAAATTAGTTAGTTTCCCGATATAAGCACCTTTTGGCGAACAACTTTGTGACTCGATTTGATTTCAATGATATAGATGCCATCCTGCCATTGACCGGTGTTGAGTTTCCAGCTGTTTATTCCTTTCTGAAGGTCCATATCATTTGATTTTACAAGCACCCCGGTACTGTTATATATCTCAATCCTGCCTTCAGCATTCTGATCATTGATATAATCGATCTGCAGCCAGTTCTTTGCGGGGTTTGGAAACACTCTGACGCCTTCATTCGGCTTCAGCACCAGCTTTGTGGTATTGGAATATTGAACCGATCCGTTTTCCATAACGGTTTTCAGTCTGTAATAAACATATGGACTGAAAAGCGCGGACACATCATCGCCAAAGTTGTTGGTGTTATCAGAAACTGAAGGATTAGTTACCTGCACCTTTGCTAAAGATTCAAAATTTCTACCATCAAGACTTCTTTCAACATAAAAATATCTGGTGGTATTATTTGACATGGTTAACCAGGAAAGTTGTGATTTATTTTTTACAAGCTCACCTTTAAAATAACCAAGCTTGCTGGACATGGGGATACAGGAGGCATCAAAAATAACCATAACTGTATCGGCTGCAAAGGGCGTACATCCATCAAGTAATTGTTGTGATACGATATAGGTACCCGGCTCGTCAACGGTTATAGATGGCCCTGAAGATGTACCGAAAATATGACCATCCGGGGTTGACCAGGTATAAACAGATGCGGAACTTGGATTGGTTACATTGATCTCACTCACTCCTTTTACACCACAAAAAATGGGTACGTCAGCCATTGCCTGAACTGCCGGTGCAGTAAAGAAATCAAATGGCCCTATAAAATCTTTTAACTCTGAACTGAATGAAGTTGAAGTTCTGGTTTTCACCAATATTCTTCTGAATGGAAGTCCGCAGGCACTGCCACCCAATAAGGTCATTGGATCAAGTCCCAGCTTGGTAAGATTTACTGAGAATTCCATGAATTGCCTGGATGCATAGGTGGTTTTCAGGTTATTTCCACCATCAATAAATCCATAGGGACCGGCCCAGGTATTGTTTCCACTTTGCAAACCTGTATAATAATCACCGGCTGTTTTCGGGCGGATATTGGCATAGCCAAATTGCGCACCTGTGCTTGCGCCAACAAAATCACCTATCCAGTCAAATCCTGAAGGAGTAATGTCCATGGAATTTTTGTCGATCCAGATCCTGGCTTCAATAGCTGTAAGTGAGGAACTGCTGTATTCGGCAGTAAAGATCACATCACCGGGTGCTATCACATTTCCAAGCTTATCAAATTTCCATGAAGTATGTCCGGCATCCGGACCATAGTTGCTGAACGCCCCCGTAGAACGGTTATAAAATATGTCGGTCTGGTATAATTCGAAATCAAAATAACGGTTACCTGTAGTTCCCTGTAATGACATCCCACCCATAAACCAGAGTGAATCTGATTTGGAAGATCCGGCTCTTTTTACATGGATCATCATTTCAGCAATATCATTCTTATCAAGCACCGATGTAATACCGCCTTCCCAGTCAGCAGGGCTGTCGCCATTTTTATTACTTAGCACAAAAGCTGTTGAATCGCCACCGGCCTGACCGTTATAGTCACGGATATAAACCGCATCGATCCACAACCTGTTATTGACTATGGAAAATTGGGGTACCCGCATGGTGCGGTAGAAAGGTAATTTTCTAAAATTGGGATCAATGAGATACCTGGCCATCATAGAAGCGGCACCGGTGGTATCAATTACAAATTGTCCTGTTCCGGGTGAACCGTTGGTGAACCAGTCGTCGTTACCCGACTGCATAAAACCATTATAAAAATTTGCCCTCAGGTCCGCATCCACTCCAAAGCCGGCTTTAACAACAGGAGTTGTGATCTGGCTTTTGAGTGAAAGGCTGGTTATAAGAACAAATAGGAGTAGAAATGTTTTCATAGCATAGGTATTGGTTAGCAAAAAGGAAACGGGCTATGCCCGTTACCTTAGCCTCTTTGTACTATGCGAACAGATTCCACAGCAGAATGTTCTGTAGTGCCATCTGTTTTTACAGCTTTTACCCTGTAATAAATAGTACCGGGAAAAATATTGTTGTCATTCATTTTATAATTTGATGAACCATTGAAGCCGCATGAATTTACCGGCTCAAAGAATTCTCCATCATAAGAACGTTCAACAATAAAATGATCGATCTGGTTGTCGGCAACTGACCAGGAAATATTCACGCCTGCCTTACCCTGACGGTGAACACGCAGGAAATTAAAACATTCATTATACACCTGGCTTACTGATTCAGACTTTTCATTCAATTCATTCTGAGTAGCGATGGTTGAAGAAGAAGCCATCAGTAAAAAAGCTAAAAAAGAAAAAGAAATAAGTGTTTTCATAAGGGTTGTTTTTCAGGTATAAAATTAGGCAGACCCGCTTTGTTAAAGAATAGTAAAATAGCTTTTTTTGCATGAATGATCCCTTGTGAAAGCCTGCATTTCAACAGGTTGAATCATGTACCTTTTCCCTA
>CBIHLW010000144.1:0-6713 GCA_966210755.1 uncultured bacterium | reverse complement strand
CTGTTACAGGTGGTACTGCCCCCTTTTCTTATTTATGGGATTTTGGTGATGGTTCCCAGGCAACTACTTCGGATCCATTCCATAGTTTTACTTCTTTAGGTTGTGGAACTGCCAACTTTCAGGTTTCTCTTACTATTACTGATGCTAAAGGGTGCACCAATGTGGTACTTCATAATGTAACTGTAAAGCAAAAACCTGATGTTCAGCTTACTGATCCCAATGATCCTTTTAATCCGTTTAGTAATTGCAATAATTCCCCTACACCCCAAAACCCTAATTTTACCATTACTGTTCAAAATAGTTCTCCAAGTGCATCCTGTATAACATCTTACTCTATTAACTGGGGAGATGGCAACGTTCAAAACAATATTAATTTTCCAATATCACATACATATGCTCAGTTAGGTGCTTTTGAAATGGTGGTTACTGCATTGGGCACGAATGGATGCTCAAATTCTAAAACCTATATTGTAAAAAACCAAACAAATCCGGCGGGGAGCTTGGGTACTTTAGGCTCAACTACCAACCTGTGCGCACCAGCAACAATTCCTTTTACTATCACAAACTGGCAATTGAATTCTCCCGGGACATCTTATGTTTTAAATTTTGGAAATGGTGAATCTGTAATATTAAACCATCCTTTAAATCAAAATCTGTCAACCGACACTGTTACTTATACATATTTGACTTCCTCTTGTCCGGTTCCAACCTATACCGCAGAACTCCAGGTGATCAACTCTTGTGCAAATACTCCATATTCTGCGGGAAACATCCAAATTAGTACTAAGCCCCAGGCAAATTTTACATCAGCATTAGCCGTTTGTGCTGGTCAGAATATATGTTTCAACAATTCAACCATAACAGGTAATTATAGTTCAAGTTGTTCCAGCATGACAATTTATACATGGGATTTTGGCGATGGAACACCTATAACTTCAGGACAGCAAAATCCGTGTCATACATACTCAACGCCTGGTACATATACCGTTACTTTAACTGCATCTAACCCATGTGGCACCTCTCAGGTTACCAGGCAGGTTTGCGTAACAAGTGCTGCAACTGCCGGCTTTACGCTCGATGTAAATGAAGGATGTGGACCATTGGTAGTTAATGCCACTAATACGTCAAATACTTTGTCATCCTGTTCGCCAGCAACATACGCATGGACGGTTAGCTATACAGGATCGAATTGCGGGACTACTTCAGCATTCACTTATAGTAACGGAACAAGTGCTTCTTCAATTAATCCAACATTTAATTTCTCAAATCCGGGAACCTACACTATTAAACTTTCTGTAACTAATGCTTGTGGAACTGTTAGCACAACTAAGAATGTAGTAGTAAAAAAACCACCTGCTGTTTCAATTAATGCAATTTCTAATTCCTGTGGCCCGGTATCTATTCATCCGGTTGCAAATATTTCTAATTGTGGTAGTGGTACCCTGACTTATAACTGGACTTTTCAGGGAGGTACTCCAGCTTCATCTAATAGTGCTGATCCAGGGATCATTGCATTTACTTCCGTAGGCAGTCATACGGTTACTTTGATTGTAACAAATGAATGCGGTTCAACATCTGCAACCCGAAGTTTTAATATTAATCCTTTACCTGGAATTACATCAATTGCGAGCCAAACAGTTTGCCCGGGTGTTACAGTTGGACCATTCAATGCATCCGGTACTTTAGCAGGAACAACTTATTCATGGACAAATTCAAATACTCAAATTGGTTTGGCTTCATCAGGTAGCGGTGCTACGGTTCCTTCATTTATAACGTCTAATAGCGGATCAACAACTATCTCCGGCACCATAAATGTTTCTGCTTCCAATAATGGTTGTACAAATAATTCATCCTTTACCATTACCGTAAATCCCAAACCAGCTGCTCCAGTTGTATCATCACCCATCAACTATTGCCAGCATGCTACAGCGGCGGCTCTGACAGCTACAGCTTCTTCAGGACATCATTTATTATGGTATGCTACATCATCTGGTGGTACTGGAAGTACTACTGCGCCTGTACCATCAACAGCTTCTGCCGGTTCTGCATCCTATTATGTAAGCCAGGTAAATACCACCACCGGTTGTGAAGGCCCAAGGGCTTCCATTACAGTGAGCGTGAAGCCCACACCACAAATTGCCTGCGGCACATCAATAAATCCCACTACTTGTAATTCATCAACCGGATCTATCACTGTTACGGGCTTAAGCGCCAATACCAGCTATTCCGTCAGTTACACCAAAAACGGAACAGCCCAGACCATAACACTCAGCTCTAATGCCTCCGGCCTGATTAAGATCACGGGTCTTTCTTCCGGAAGCTATACCGATATCTCCGTTACCAAAGATGGATGTACCTCCAATACCGTTGGCCCATTTTCTTTGTCTGATCCCAATCCACCTGCAACTCCGGTGGCATCAGGTTCCGGCACTTATTGCAGCGGATCATCCATACAGTTGAATGCATCATCCACTACCGGTAGTGTTGGTTATGCCTGGTCGGGGCCCAATGGTTATTCCAGCAATCTGCAAAACCCTGTCATCAGCAATGCAGGTGTGAATGCCAGCGGAACCTATCATGTTATTGCCACGCTTAATGGATGCAGTTCATCAGCTGGTTCTGTAACGGTAACCGTAAATGCAACGCCAAATGCACCTTCTCTTACTTCCAATGCACCTATTTGCAGTGGTAATACGCTTAACTTATCTGCCAGCACCAATATGGCTAATGTTGGTTATTCATGGACAGGACCAAACGGTTTTACCAGCAGTCTTCAGAATCCATCTATTGCCAATGCAACGGCTGCGGTCAGCGGCGCATATATCGTGACCGCTACTTCAGTTACGGGTAGTTGTTTGTCTTCTCCATCTACTATCAATGTTACTGTAAAGCCAACGCCGCAAATAACAAATGCAGTTGTTGCCAACCCGTCAAATTGTGCATCATCTACCGGCAGCATCACATTGTCAGGGTTAACTGCCAACACTACCTATACTGTAAACTATCAAAAGAACGGATCACCCGTAACAGCGGCTATAACTTCAACTGCATCTGGCAGCCTCACCATCGGTAACCTTAGTTCAGGTACTTATACCAGCATCAGTCTGAGTCTGAATGGTTGTTCATCCAACACCGTTGGACCATTCACCTTAACAGATCCTGATCCTCCTGCAGTTCCTCTTGTAGAAAGTAATGGTCCTGTTTGTACAGGTGCCTCTTTGAATCTTATGGCATCCACCACCTCTGGAGGAACTGCCGGCTATTCATGGACCGGACCGGATGGTTTTACCAGTAACCAGCAGAACCCTGTATTAAATAATGTAACCACTGCACAAAGTGGAACGTATACGGTTGTATTAACCATTAACGGTTGTTCATCTTCATCTTCTGTCAATGCAACCATACATCCCAAACCATCCAAACCTTCGGTATTAAGGCCTGTGGTTTATTGTGAAAATGATAATGCGGTTGCACTTACAGCTACTGCATCGGGAAGTAACGTGTTAACATGGTTTGATAATCAAAGTCTTTCTAATGGATCTTCAAACCCGCTTGTTCCATCTACTGCTGCTGCGGGTGATTATTATTTTTATGTGATCCAGACAAACGGCTTCGGTTGTAATAGTGATACTTCCAGGATTCCCGTAAAAGTGTATCCTTCCATTACCGGAAATGTTATTGGAAATGACCAGGCTATCTGCTCTGGAAATATTCCAGCAACCATTATTCCGTCATCTGCCTTATCAGGTGGTACAGGCTCTTACCAATACCAGTGGCAATTTTCCACGGATAATGGAACCAGCTGGACAAACATAAGCGGGGCTACTACGGCCAACTATAGTCCGGGTGCATTGTTTGTTCCAACACGTTTTAGAAGGCTGGTACATAGTGGCCCCTGTACGGATCATATTTCCAATGAAGTGTTGATAGATGTGAATGGAACACTGGCAGCTTATGAAATTGGAAGTGCACAAACCATTTGTGCCGGTGCCATTCCTGTTCTGTTAAATGGTCAGGCACCAACCGGTGGTAATGGTACGTACACCTATCAATGGCAATCATCAACAGATCAAATCAACTGGACTGATATTGCCGGAACCAATACGCAGGATTTTCAACCTGCAGCCTTAAATAATACAACTCATTACAGAAGGAAAGTGATCAGCGGACCATGCAGTGTATTTTCTTCCGTTGTTACCATTACGGTTAATCCGGTGCCGGTATTGAATTCAATAGCAGATCAGATTTATTGTAGTAATGTTTCAACCCTGCCGGTTAATTTCAGCACCAATGTAACAAACAATATAAGTTACAGCTGGACCAATAACAATCCTTCAACAGGGCTGGCAACTTCAGGATCGGGAAATATTCCATCATTTACAACCATCAATAATGAAGATCCGAAGGTTCCGGTAATCAGTAATATTACAGTTATACCTGTATACACATCAAACAGCGTGGCCTGTGCTGGGAATTCCGGAGCTTTTACGGTTACGGTTCTTCCTTTTATTGCCATCAGTCCGGTAGATGATATGGTTGTATGTACCGGAACGAACATTCCTTCATTCACTCCATCACACAACGCGGCGCCTTTCAATGGCAGCATGGTAAGCTTTAAATGGACAGTCACCGGTTCGGGTACCACACTGGCATCAGGCTCAGGTTCAGTGATCCCATCTTTCAATACTTTAAATACAGGTAATACGGATCTTGTTACCACCATTTCCATTACACCTGTTTATTCTTTTGGCGGAAAGAATTGTGATGGTTCAATTGAAGAATATGCAGTGACAGTGAAACCGGCTACTCCCGGTGCGGGTGCAGGTGCAGATGCAATTCTTTGTGCCGCTACTTCATATACTATGAGTGCTGTTGCCATTCCGGGAACTACAGGTCTCTGGACTCAGGTGAGTGGTAACCTGGTAGTGATAACAGATCCGGCATCATCCACCACAACTGTAACCGGATTACAGGAAGGGGAGACCTATGGTTTTGAATGGATGATCACCGGCTTTGCATCCTGTCCGCCAACAAAGGATACTGTTACTATAAAAGTGGAACCGCAACTGGTAAATACAATTGATACCGGTGAACAAACTATTTGTTATGGACAACCGGTCACCATAAACGGTTTTGTTCCTTCAGGTGGTAATGGTACCTATCAATACCAATGGCAATCAAGTACGGATGGTATCAACTGGAATGACCTTCCGGGGTTTACGTCTGCAGGTATTACCTATACACCAACACAAACTATTTATTTAAGAAGGAGGGTCACTTCACTGCCCTGCCAGAATGAAAGCATGGCAGTGCATGTAATTGTTCAACCGCCTGTTTCCAACAATAACATTTCTGCAGATCAGTCCATCTGTATCAATACCGCTGCTTCATTAGTAGTGGGTTCTTCGCCATCAGGTGCCAATGGTTCTTTTCAATACCAATGGCAGCAGTCGGTAGACAATGGAAACACCTGGACGGATATTGCAGGTGCCACCAGCCGGGATCATGATCCGGACATCCTGGTACTGACAACCTCCTATAGAAGGAATGTTTTTTCCAATTTGTGTACAGGGCCTCAGAGCAGTATGAGCAATGTGGTTACGATCACAGTGAATCCGGATGCGCGGTCCGTTTTTACGGCAACAAAAGATAGTTCCTGTGCACCCTTCCTGATCGATCCGGCTGTAATTCTTTTGCAACAGTTTCCTGACCGGAATAGCAGCTATCAATGGTATGCTGATGGAAGTTTTATTGGACAGGGTACATCATTCCCGGGGTATATCCTTAACAACAGCAGGGATTCGGTTAAGATCAAACTGGTAGCGATCAGTAGTTTTGGTTGTCTGAATGACAGCACGGAGCTTACGTTCTATACATTCGAAGAACCACTGCCATCATTTACCTTAAGCGATACTATGGGATGTGGCCCGCTAACTATACATATTAATAATACAACTCCACATGCCGGGTTGTTTCAGTACCATTGGAATTTTGGTAATGGTGAAACATCATTGCTGCAGCAACCGGCACCGGTAACTTTTGCTTCCAATCCAACATTTGGAGACACCACTTATGTGATCACATTAACGGTTACTTCCCAGTGCAATACTTATATCATCAGGGATTCGGTAAGCGTTAAATCAAAACCAAAAGCCCTGTTCTCGCCCGATCACTCCGTAGGATGTTCACCCATGACGGTAGTATTCAATAACAATTCCGCAGGAAGAGGTAACAGTTATACCTGGTATTTTGATGATGGTTCCATCCCTGTTACCACTTCGGAGGCCATACCGGTATCCCATACTTTTCATACGGGCGTTCAGGATACATTCCATGTAAAACTGGTGGCCTTAAATGAATGTGGATCTGATACACTTACTTATGCCATAGTGGTTTCGCCCAACCAGGTGCAACTGGATTTTGCTATCAATGGCAATCAGTTCTCGGGTTGTTCGCCCCATGTGGTACAGTTCATCAACAATTCCAGTGGAGCCAGTCACTTTGCATGGAACTTCGGTGATAATAATATCACCAATACAACGGATAACATTGACACGGTATCGCATACTTATCTTTTACCCGGAACTTATACCATCACGCTTACGGCATCAAATGGTTGTAGTGATACCACCACCACGGAAACCATCATAGTTTATCCAAAACCGGAAGCCGGGTTTACTCCTGACGCTTTCACTGCCTGTATTGGTGATACC
>CBIHLW010000143.1:0-6739 GCA_966210755.1 uncultured bacterium | reverse complement strand
ATTCCAAAGTTTGCAGTGGCCCCGGAATATTTTTCTATCATGATGCCTTTTAGTACCTATAGCGTAAGTTCATTTTATGACGGAAATAAACACAAAACCAGAGTAAACAGCATTACTCCGCAGATGATCTTTTCGGTAACCAACAGAAAAAAGAAAGTGGATCTTTCCCTCGCTATGAAAATGGATTATTTATGGGGTTATGATTCAGACAACAACGTATTTCTTGGAGCCAGCCTTGGTGCAGGATTCAGTACGGATCTTCGTAAATGGGCAATAAGACCGGAGGTTGGAATTTCATCAGATGATGGTGATATAAAATATCTCAGTTACGGAATCGGATTTCAGTGGATCATTGCCAGAAAAAAATGAACAATTGTGTGATGTTTGAATCAAATGATGATCCCTCCACCATAATAACTTTTATTCCGGTCATGGTGTTTGTAAACAGGGAAATTTAAGATTACCCCTTTGGACAAAATGGACAGCGGCTTTCAACTCATCATCAACCCATTCACACTCCGTTGGAGAATATTAAATGCAATCTCCGCCATCAGGTTTTCCTTATCCAGGGTGGGATTTACTTCTGTAATCTCAAAGCAACAAACTTTCCTGCTTTGCATCAGCTTACTGATCAGGTCTTCAGCTTCCCGCTCTTTCAGGCCATTACTTACCGGTGTGCCGGTTCCTTTGCTAATGGAAGAATCCAGGCTGTCCACATCAAGTGAAATATAAATATCAGTGCAGTCGCTCAGATACCTGGTCACAGCTCTTACAATATTTTCAGGTCCCTTGCTTCTTACTTCTTTAGTGGTTATCATTTTGATACCATACTTCTCTATCAGGTGTTTTTCTTCCTTTTCAAAATCACGCAGCGAAATATATACAATGTCCTCAGGCAATACCTTGGGAGCGATCTTACCGATATTTTTTAAATAATTCCATTGCTTCACCGTCTCGGTATCGGGTTCATGCACTGCGCTTTCCAGATTATCTTCATTGATGGCTATCGCCAGCGGCATACCATGCATGTTTCCCGATGGAGTGGTATAAGGAGTATGAAGGTCGGCATGAGCATCTATCCATATAACACCCAGCTTGCTTTTGGGTTTTGCAATTTTTATCCCGGCTATCGTGGCACCTGCTATGGAATGGTCGCCACTGATCACCATTGGAAAGAAATTATTTTTTACTGAATCGGCTACTGCCTTACTTACTTTTTCATACATGGCAGCAATGCCCTTGATACGTTTTGCATAAGGCGACTCAATTGGTTCGTATAATAATTTGTTTTCAACAGCAACCTTTTCAGAAGGAAAATGAATAAAGAAATTGCTCATAAAATCCAGTGCAGCAATCTTAATGGCTTCAATACCCAGGCTGGCTCCCCTTGTGCCTGCACCAATTTCTGAAGGAACTTCTATGATCTTAATGTTTTTCATAATGAAATAAGCCACGAGCCTTGAGCCCTGGGGCTTTGATCTTTTGCGCGTTTGCAAAAAACGTAAACGATTTATGTAAAAATAGGCAATGAAGTGTAAGAAAGGAAATAGGAGGAAATTACGAACTGCGGGCTTCGTGTGATTTTAAAGTTATCTGCTTATCAGTGCTGCAGAAATTCTAAGGTGTTGAAGTAAATAACAGGCTGTGAGCGGCCAGGAAGCAGCTCACAGCTTACAGCTTCTTTTATTCATGCGCTGCCAGTATCGGAATCGCACTTTCATACACCAGCTTCTTGGTATTGCTTGTTTTGAAAATACTGTCGAAGAAGGAATGATTTCTTGGGATGGTGATCAGGATGTCAATGTTTTTATCAGAAACAAAGGTTTGCGCTGTTTCGTGAAGATCATAAGTTCCAATGAAATAAAATTCAGTGTTGAATTCATTGAACATGTTCAGCAACCTGCTTCTCTCCTTTAAAAATTCTTCCGTCAGGGATACATAATGGTCGCTATTCACATTAATGATATGTAGATGGGGGTTAAATATCTTCAGCACATTCCTGATGGGAACATGAGGGATACTGGTTTCAACATCTTTAAAATCAGATAACAGACATACATTTTTTACCTGCGTGAACTGGGCAGAAGGCGGAATGATCAAAACCGGACAAACATTTCTTTCAACCATTTTAAGGGTATTACTGCCCAGGAAAACTTCAGAAAGTTTCGACTGGCCCGTATTGCCCATTACAATAAGTTGGGCGTCCGTATGTCTTGCCATGCGTTCAAGTCCATCGATCATATCACCACCTTCATCAAGTCGTGTCTCAATTTTTATATAAGTGTCCGATTGTAATTCCGTCTTCAATTTGTCTATAAGGGAGGCCGCTTCTTTGGCTTCCGAAGCCTTATCGTACACATGGTAAAGCAGCAGGCTCACTTCATATTGGCCCTTGATCATCTGAGCCGCATAACGCGCGGCATTGTTTGAAACCTGAGAAAAGTCGGTAGGAACAATGATCGTCATAAACAGTGTTGATTTTTTGATTCGGGTTCAAGATAACAAAAAAACATTCCCAGCCAATTTTCAAACACTCCCGTGCTGTGTAAAAATTGGGAATAAACTGGCCCTGCCCGGCTTCAAAACAATTAACACTATGGCTTCATTCCGTTATCTTTGCCCGTCACAAAAAGCTGTAGAAGTGCGACTAAAATCTCTGGAAATCAAGGGTTTCAAAAGCTTTGCTGATAAAACCCTTGTTAGCTTCGATGAAAACATCACCGGTATCGTTGGCCCTAATGGTTGCGGTAAAAGTAATATTGTAGATAGCATAAGATGGGTAATAGGGGAACAAAAGATCTCCCATTTGCGGTCGGAAAACCTGGAGAGCCTGGTATTCAATGGCTCTAAAACGAGAAGTGCCAGCGGTCTTGCCGAAGTGAGCCTCACTTTTGAAAATACCAAGAATCTTCTTCCCACAGAATTCAATACCATCACCATTACCCGCAAGTTTTATAAAAACGGGGAAAGCGAGTACCGCCTCAATGATGTTAGTTGCCGTCTGAAAGATATTCAGAACCTTTTCCTGGACACGGGTGTTTCAACGGATAGTTATGCCATCATTGAACTTGGAATGGTAGATGACCTGATCAAGGATAAGGACAATAGCCGGAGGCGCATGCTTGAGCAGGCAGCGGGTATTTCCATTTATAAAACGCGTAAAAAAGAGGCAAAACAAAAACTTGATGCAACAGAACAGGACCTGGCCCGTATCGAGGATCTGCTTTTCGAGATCAATAACCAGTTAAAAACGCTGGAGAACCAGGCTAAGAAGGCCCAGAAATATTTTGAGATCAAAAAAGATTACCGTGAGATCAGTATAGAACTGGCCAAGGCAGCGCTGGAAGGTTTCAATATTACTTTCAGGGAACTGAATGAAAAAAATGAATCGGAAACGGATAAAAGAATAGCGCTTGAGGCAGAAATTGCCACTGAAGAAGCAGCATTGGAAAAGGAAAGGGTGGATTTTATTGAAAGAGAAAACGAATTGCATACCCTGCAGCAAGGATTCAATGAGCTTGTTCAGGTGCTTCGTACAAGGGAAAATGAAAAAAACCTTGCTTCGCAACGACTTGAATATTTAAGAGAAAGGGAACAAAACCTTTCACAATTCCTGAATAAGGCAGAAGGACAGATCAGCGGCATTGAAGAAAGTATCAGTTTTACCCGCGGGCAGATCGGCGAAGAAGAGGTTACACTTTCCAATTTATCAGGACAATTGGAAGAACTTCGTGCGCAGGTTGATGAAAAAAGGGTGGTTCTGGATGAGAACAGGAATGCGGTCAATTCATTGCGTTCTTCTTACCAGCAGGTACAACGCAACCAGTTTGATGCGGAAAAGAAAGTGGCAGTTGCCGATACTTCCATTCAAAATATTCAAAGGACCATATTTCACCTGGAGGAAGAAAGATCTGGAAGACAGGATCAGATCCACCAGCTTGAAATAGAAAAGGAAGAAAAGACCAGGCAACTTCAGTCAAGGCAAACTGACCTTGAGCAATTACAACAGCATCACCAGCATACAAAAGAGCAGATATTCCAGACACAGGAAGTGCTGGAAACCCTCAGGGGGGAGCTGGCAGGAGAGAACAGAAAGCTGGATGCCAAAAGAAACGAACATGACCTTCTGAAAAGTCTGGTTGATTCCATGGAAGGCTATCCTGAGAGTGTGAAGTTCCTTCATAATAATGCTGGCTGGAATCATACAGCGCCCATTCTTTCAGATATTATCTATGTGAAGGAAGAATTCCGTGCGGCCGTTGAAAATGTATTGGAACCCTATCTGAATTACTATGTCGTAAACAATCTTGCTGAAGGATTACAGGCTGTTCATTTACTTGACGACAATAAAAAAGGAAAGGCCAATTTTTTCCTTCTTGATAAAGTGAATCAGGCGGAACTTAACAATGCAGACCACAAACCCGTTAATAGCATAGCTGCACTCGATGTAATTGAAGTGGATGACCAATACAGGAATCTCGCCCAACAATTACTCGGAAATGTTTTTATAGCCGATGATGAAACTGCCCTGGAAAACAGTAATGGATTTGTTTTACTTGAAAAGCATGGCAGGTATGTGAAAGGCAACTATACACTGAGTGGGGGAAGTGTGGGATTGTTTGAAGGTAAGAAGATAGGACGTGCCAAGAACCTTGAAAAATTACTGGAAGAAATTGCATCGCAAAAACTGATAGTTGACGAATTGGCATCCCAGATTCAGTCCAGGCATAATGAAGTAATTGCTTTCAATGCCGATCTTAAGGAGAATGTTATCCGCCAGACAGAACAGGAAATTCTCCAGATCAATAATCAGTTGTTCGGTATTGTTAATAAAATGGAAAACCTGCATCACTCACAATCCCAGGCTTCCAATCGTATAGAAGACCTTCAGGGTCAGCTGGACCAGACGCAAGCTTCAATTGAAACAGTAAGAAATGAATTGGTGGAACTGAATGAAAGCCTTTCAGCTTATTCAAACAAAGTGAAGGAAGCAGAAGCCGCCTATAATGATATAGAGATTGAGTATAACGAAATAAATACCCAATACAATAATCTGAATCTGCAGGTTACCCGTGAACAAAGCAAGATCAATGCCTTAAAGCAGGAATTGCAGTTCAAAAGCAATCAGCTCAATGACCTTCGTAACCAGGTGGAAAGCAATACGGTTCAGTTAAAGGAAACCACTGAGAATATCTCGTCATCGGAAGAATTATTGAAGAGCATTGAAGAAGGATTATATGAATTGATGAGAAGAAGAGAACAGGAAGAATCTATTTTAAATGAAGCTGACCAGGCCTATTATAATTTACGCAACCAGCTCAACTCAAAAGAAAGTGAATTGAGGCATAAGGTAAAAGAAAAGGAGCAGATAGAACATTTGCTTTCTGAAATGAAGGACAGGTTGAACGAAGTGAAACTTCAGCTGGCAGGAATGAAGGAAAGACTTAATGTTGAATTCAGGATAGTGCTGGAAGATATTTTGGATGAACCAAGAACCGGTGAGGTTCCGGTAGAAGAATTACAGGAAAAAGCAGACCGGATGAAAAAGCGGCTGGAGAACCTTGGTGAGGTCAATCCCACAGCTATCGAAGCATTTGAGGAAATGAAAAAACGTTACGACTTCATAGTGGAACAAAAGGATGACCTTGTGAATGCTAAACAAAGCCTGCTGCAAACCATCGCTGAAGTAGAAACAACCGCCAATCAGAAATTTCTTGAAACCTTTAACCAGGTGAGAGAGAATTTTCAGAAAGTATTTAAAACTTTATTTACTGAAGACGACCAGTGCGATCTTATATTGGAAAATCCCGACAACCTTGCTGAAACAGGCATCGATATCATGGCAAAGCCAAAAGGAAAAAGACCTAGCAGCATTGGTCAGTTAAGTGGAGGAGAAAGAACACTTACGGCAACGGCATTGCTGTTTGCTATTTACCTGATCAAGCCTGCGCCATTTTGTATCCTCGATGAGGTGGATGCCCCGCTCGATGATGCCAACGTTGGTAAATTCACCAACATGATCCGTGAATTCAGTAATAATTCACAGTTCATCATTGTCACCCATAATAAAACCACCATGAGTGCAGTAGATGTGATCTATGGCGTAACCATGCAGGAACCTGGCGTTAGCAAACTGGTGCCGGTAGATTTCAGAAGCCTCAATTGATTTTCCTGTCCCCGCTTTTGGCGGGGAAGGCCTGTCATGGAGTAACCCTATTTATAGAATCTTTATTAACCCGCTTTATATAAGTGGGTTTTCTTTTTTAAAATATATTTGACCACTGTCTACTGCCTAAGGCTGTGGACAGGGTGAAATATGCTCAGAACTATTCTTCTTCTTACCGCTTCCAACGTTTTCATGACCTTTGCCTGGTATTATCATTTGAAGCACACAGGCTGGCCATTATGGAAAGCAATTGCCTTAAGCTGGTTGATTGCCCTGTTTGAATATTGCTTAATGGTACCAGCCAACCGGCATGGATATGTTTCGGGCATGAATGCTTTCCAGTTAAAGATCCTGCAGGAAGTGATCACCCTAATTGTCTTTAGTTTTTTTGCCGTGCTGGTATTGAAAGAACCATTTCAGTTAAATTACCTGATTAGGATCCATCTTGCTAGAAATCACGTCGGGACGTAAAGGGCTGGATGGAGGGAATCATAAATTATGCGCTCCCTGGCTGGCCCAAACTCGGAGGATTCCTAAATTGCCGCCATGGCAATAATAAAGAAAGTACGGGGC
>CBIHLW010000142.1:0-6740 GCA_966210755.1 uncultured bacterium | reverse complement strand
GAACCTGTCTGCGGATCGCAACAGGCTCGTGGCCGGCAAAGCAATTTTGCCTAACAGTATTATTCCTGTAATTACCCGAAACTAATAAATCTTTCCAGTGTTTGAAAATCAATTGGATGAGATTGCGGTAATCATATTTATAAAGTACGTCAATGATTATGATCCTCCTACTATCTATCACTGTATGATCAGGTTGAAATCCCCCAAATCCCTATCCCACCACCTGGAATTTTCATTTGAGCGCATTCAAAACGATTTCAATTCACCCCACCGGGTACTCAGTTCATACATTAGCTTCTTGTTTCCGGGGTTAAGGGATCAGAATTTTGTTAACCATAACCAACTGCCATGATACCGATCATCAAAGCCATACGGAAGTTCAGGATACCCAAAAGCTTACAATGGCTGCTTATCGTTTGCAATGCACTGGTATTGTTCATAAACCTTTTTGTTGGATTGCTGGTCTACCGCAATCCGCTGCTGGCCATAAAAGATGGTGGTCATCTTTTCTACTGCCTGGCCTTTGGCACCATCCTGGGCATGGGACTTTATTTGTTCAGGTCACTGGTTTTCTTCCTGGAAAAACTAAGCTCCAACCGGTAACAGGCTGCTTTGTACGCATTTTTATTTGTTCATTCCGGTGGCGTATTCCCGTTCACCCTTTCAGCCTCGTCAACTACCCGGCCTGTCAGCATGTTAACCCATGTGCTCATTGCCATCAGCATAAAATTGCTTAGTTTCCTTTGACAATGGTGGCAACAAAACCTTATGTCATTGGTCTGGATATAGGAACCGGAAGCATCAAGACCATTGCCATGGATACAGAAGGCAGGGTATTGGCTTCACACCGGCAGCACTATCCTGATGGCAACTGGAACGTATCAACAGTGCTGCACTGTTTTACATCATCATTAAAAATACTGGTGCAGGAAATGAAGGGCCAGCCCCTGGCGGTTTGCCTGAGCTCCATGATGCATGGTGTGATGGCAGTGAACGGGAATGGACAGCCGCTGATGCCTCTGATGTTATGGTCCGATACCCGTGCGGCTGATCTGGCTGCTTCGCACCGGGAAACAGAAAAAGGCCATCGTTTATATGCTTCCACCGGAACACCGCTGCATGCCATGTCGCCTCTGTTTAAAATAAGATGGATCAAAGAAAATGAGCCGCACATTTTCAATAAAGCGGTCAAATTCATTTCCATTAAAGAATATATCTGGCATTACCTGTTTAACGAATACAGGATAGACCATTCGGTTGCTTCTGCAACCGGCTTGTTTCATATCCATAAAAAACACTGGGATGATGAAGCGCTTGCATTTGCCGGGATCAGTGAAGACCTGCTATCTGAACCTGTGCCTGTTGAATATACCAACCGGTCTTTGTCCTCATCCGCTGCCGCTGAATGTGGACTTGAGGGGTCCACGCCATTTATCATGGGAGCCAGCGATGGCTGCCTGGCCAATTTAGGTAGTCTTTGTCTTGAACCTTCCATGGTGGCCGTTACCATTGGCACCAGTGCAGCGGTCCGCATTACAAGATCAACGCCGGTGAGCGATGTCCGTTCAATGCCTTTTAGTTATATACTTGATGAAAACAATTACGTATGTGGGGGCGCCCTTAACAATGGAGGAAATGTAGTTCAGTGGCTGGTGGAAAAATTCATGTGCGGGCCAAACAACTCATCTTCCTATGAGGAGCTGTTCAATGAAATTGCTTCCGCACCTCCGGCATCAGATGGCCTGGTCTTTCTGCCCTACCTGAATGGTGAACGTGCCCCCGTGTGGGATGAATATAGCTGCGGTGTATATTTTGGGGTCCGGTCATTTCATGAACGCCGGCATTTTCTGAGGGCTGCCGTGGAAGGACTTTGTCTGGCCATCAATGATAACCTGTCAATACTGGAATCTGTACATGGAAGATCCGGTCAGTTGAGGTTAAGCGGAGGACTGTCACAAAATAAGCTGCTGCCTTTTTTACTTGCGGATATTACGGGAAGGGAGATCCTTGTATTAAAACAAAATGATTCTTCGGGTATGGGTGCCTGTTACCTGGCATTAAGAACTTTGGGTATCATCAAAGACCTTTCCATGCTGGATACTGACCTTCCCCAAACCATAAAACCCAATGTAGGGAACCATGAACTGTATGCCGTTGTATTTGATAAATACAGGTCATTATATCCTGCACTGAACGATCTGATGAACCGGCATTACAAGTAATTTCATCCATGCTGATACTTGCTTTTTCCATACTGCTGCTGGTGTTTATGATCTCACTTAAGATCAATCCCCTGCTTTCTTTATTGGCGGTTACCATCATGGCAGGGTTGATGTTTGGTTTGCCCATCGGGGCGGTAATGAATTCAGTGAATAAAGGGGTGGGATCCACTCTTGGCAGCATTGCCCTGGTATTGGCTCTGGGTGCAATGATCGGTAAACTGGCAGAAGAGAGTGGTGCGGCACGAAAAATGGTGATGCTCTTAGGAAAATTATTTGGTATTCGTCACATCCAGTGGGCTGTTTTGTGCACAGGCCTGCTTGCAGGCATTCCTTTATTTTATAATGCCGGATTTGTGATACTGATACCACTGGTTTTTGCTATTGCCAGAAATACCGGCCTGCCTCTTTTATACGTGGGCATACCAATGGCTGCTTCACTTTCTGTAACCCATGGTTTTCTGCCACCACATCCGGGGCCCGTTGCCATTGCAGGCATATTCAATGCAGATATAGGCGAAGTGTTGGTGCTCGGACTCCTGCTTGCCATTCCTGTAGCCATCATTGCAGGAATTATTTTTCCACGGCTCATCAGCGGAAACGTTAGGGCAAATAAATATCTGGATTCATTTTCTTCTGAAGCAGCGATGCCTTCTGCGGCAAAAAGTTTTTTCATCTTACTCTCGCCTGTTGTTTTTATAGCTGCAGGAACCATTGGTGTTTTTATATATGAAGAGGCATCCATTTTTATATTTCTGCAGGATCCTGTTATTGCCCTGCTGTTAAGTCTTCTTATCACCTTATTGCTCCTTCGGCAGCCGCTTGCTACATCCATGCTTCACTGTATGGAAGGTGTAAGATCTGTTGCCATGATCCTCCTGGTAATTGCTGCCGGTGGTGCATTCAAACAAGTGCTTATTGACAGCCATATAGGAGATACGATAAAAACTATTACTTCTTCATGGAATTTATCTCCCCTTTTCCTGGCCTGGTGCATTACAGCCGTATTCCGTATTGCTCTTGGTTCCGCTACCGTGGCTGCATTAACATCATCGGGCATGGTGTTGCCATTGATTACTGAAGGCGTATCTGCAGAACTGATGGTACTGTCAGTTGGCGCCGGCAGCCTGATGTGTTCACACGTAAACGATACCGGCTTTTGGATGTTCAAGGAATATTTTGGTTTAACCATAGTGCAGACATTCAAAACCTGGACAATAATGGAAAGCCTGATATCTATTCTTGGATTGACTGGAGTTTTATTACTTGACCGGCTTATCTGAAAAACATACCTGTTAATATGTATAAGCGGTAATGAATTTACATGAGCGCCATAATAGTTTTGATTCGTTTTTAAGGTTGTTTATTCATATGGGTTTTCAACCTGCTGTAACTTATTCTCCACCGGAGCGTTACAGAGAAGTTATACAATGAACCAACTATTATGGAAAAAGCAATTGTCACTGGAACTAAAACCAGGAAACGGTTTGTCTATGTAAAAAATTTCTGGTTTTTAATTGTTATCGCAACTTTCGTGTTGCCAATGCTGGCTACAGCCCAAACCACCAATAAGATCGAAGGTTCAGTAAGATCAGAAGATGGAAAAGTATTGAATGGAATTACTGTGTCGCTTTTACACGCCGTTGATTCTTCACTGGTTAAAATAGCCGTTTCTGATAAAAATGGTAATTATGAATTTGAAAATATGGATCCGGGTAAATACCTCATTTCATTTACTTCGGTTGGTTTTCAAAAAAGGGTCTCCGGTCCTTTCACTCTTTCAACTAACGGGGTTGTTCAGATACCATCCATTCAGCTAATAACGGCTTCCACCGGAATGGCGGGGATAACAATACAGGCCAGGAGGCCACTTGTTGAAAATAAGATAGACAGGATGGTGGTGAATGTTGATGCCTCGCCTACCAACGCAGGTTCGAGTGCGCTGGAAGTTCTTGAAAAATCGCCGGGCATCAGTGTGGACCGTGATGGAAATATTTCAATCAAGGGAAAGCAGGGGGTAATTGTTTTGATCGACGGCAAGCAGACCTATCTGAGTGGACAGGACCTGGCCAATTATCTTCGCAACCTGCCGGCAAACCAGCTCGACCAGATCGAGATCATGACACAACCTTCGGCAAAATTTGATGCTTCAGGAAATTCAGGGATACTCAACCTCAGAACAAAAAAAAGTCTTACCAGGGGATTCAATGGAAGTTTGAACCTGTCTTATGTACAGGGTCGTTATCCCAAATCTCCAAACAGTATCAGTTTCAATTACAGAACCGGAAATCTGAATCTATTTACCAACCTCAGTTATTCTTACTGGTCTGGTTTTAATGATCAGCATCTCACCAGGCGGTTTCATGATAACGGCTCGCTTCTTTATGTATTTGAGCAGCAGGCCGACCAGAAGAACTCAAGTAATAATTATACGGCAAGGATTGGCCTGGACTATAACCTGGACAAGAAGAATACCATTGGGTTTCTGGTAAATGGTACATTAAGCCCACGTAAATGGCAAAACAATGGGCGGGCGGATATTTTCAATGGGAATGGCCAGCTGGATTCCTTTAACCTGGTTACTACTATCAACCGCGACAACTGGAAGAATTTCGGAGCCAATATCAATTTCAGAAGGCAGATCAATAATGAAGGAAGAGAACTTACCGCAGATCTTGATCGTATTGAATACAATTCGCGCAGCAGGCAAACTTCAGATAACTATAATTATTTGCCAGACCTTTCGCTAAGCGGTCATCCGTTTTTATTGAGAGGCAACCTCCCGTCTACCATTACCATTTACAGTGGTAAAGCAGATTATGTTCATCCATTGAAGAACGGATCTAAATGGGAAACCGGAATAAAGAGCAGCCTTGTAACTACTGATAATGATGCACAGTACACTTTATATGATCATGATAATTCAATCTGGATAACAGATAATACAAGAAGTAACCGGTTCAAATACCGGGAAAACATCAATGCTTTGTATGTGAATTATAGCCGGCAGTTTAAAAAATTAGGCCTGCAGGCAGGTTTAAGAATGGAGAATACCATTGCCGAAGGCCACCAGGCCGGTAATGCCGTGCAACCCGATTCATCATTCAAAAAAAATTATACACAGTTATTTCCTACCGCTTATCTCAGTTATGCGATGAATGATCATAACCAGTTTGGACTTTCTTATGGCCGGAGGATTGAAAGACCAAATTATCAGGATATGAATCCCTTCCAGTATTTTCTTGACCAGTATACTTTCCGCATGGGTAATCCCAACCTCACCCCGCAATTCACCCATCATATGGAATTGAGCCATAATTTCAAAAAGGTGTTGAACACAACGTTGGCCTATACGGTTACAACAGATATACTGAATGATATTCTGAAACAAAATGACGAAACCAAGGTTACCTATCAGACAAAAGAAAACGTTGCGAAAAGACAAACACTTGGTTTGTCGGTAAGTTATAATGCAGCTCTAAACAGCTGGTGGACTACCAGCCTGTTTACCAATATAAACCACAATCATTATGAAGGCACTGTAAATAACGATCACCTGGATGTAAGTCTTGTTTCCTTTATGGCCAATATGAGCCAGCAATTCCGGTTTGCAAAAACATGGACGGCAGAAGTAAATGGATTTTATCGCACCAGTGCACAGGAAACAGGTGTTTTCCTGATCCAGCCTATGGGAGTGGTTTCATTTGGATTGTCCAGGCAACTGTGGAATAACAAGGCATCCCTTAAGCTGAATATATATGATCCTTTCTATTTACAACAGGCCAGGGTGATCATTGACTATGCAAATATTGATGCCTATGTAGTGAACAGGTGGGATAACCGCCGCGTTGGTTTGAACTTTACCTACCGTTTCAGCAAAGGGCAGAATGCACCGCAACAAAGAAGAAGGAATAGTGGAACCCTGGAGGAACAGAACAGGGTGGGCAATTAAACCGGCAGTGCCGGATTAAGGCAGTAAGGTGTGCATCAACTTTATTGCTGAGCGCCTGGCTTTATTTAGCTTTAATGATATCATTAATGATATGAAGATGGTGTTTGGTATGTATGCATATGAATTTTATAGCTGCCCTTAATTTAAAATCACCCAGGAACGGATGCGTAAAAAAATGTTCGGGATGTAAAAGTTCAAGTCTTTTCAGGTTCTCCCTTGCAACTAAGATATGTTGCTGCAGCGCATCCTGACCGGACTGGTTTTTTGGCTGAACGGCTGCAGGTGCTTTAATTTTTCCTCTTGGAATTTTACCCGAAAGCATTAAAATGATGCGCCTGATATCAAACTCTGGTCTATAGGCTGAAGGGTTGGACCGGCTTAACCCGTAAACGATCAGGTTCATGGTTAAAAGCGAATGTTCAATATGCCATCCTACCGCAGCTTTTGAAACATTCGGATTGGTTTTTTCATGAAAGGATATTTTGCTTTGCAATTCGGAGATCAGTGCTGATAATGCTGGCATGAATGAAATGAATTGATGTCGGTATTAATAAAAAAGATACTGATAT
>CBIHLW010000141.1:0-6770 GCA_966210755.1 uncultured bacterium | reverse complement strand
GCACCGGTGAACTGGCTTAATATCAGAACCCCCTTTTCGTCATTTCTGGCTGCGGCAAATTCTTTAGCGACCAGGTTCATTCCGTCATGAAGTGATGAGACCATACAAAAATCTGCAGATCTGTAAAAAGGAATGATCTCTTCGTGGCTGTGGTGTTTTTTAAGAAAAAGTATAGGCTGCCAGTTCTTTGTTTTGAATCTCCAGTTGATCCGGTTTACTTCGGCATCCACTGAATTAATGGTATCCGAATAACTCTTAAGTAATGACCGGCTGGGTGCGCCTATCTGAACAAATGTGAAATTCCCCATGTACTCCGGATTCTTTTCAAAGAATCTTTCAACGGCAAGAAATTTTTCAATCAGCCCTTTGGTATAATCTATCCTGTCTACCCCAACTCCAAAATGTCTTGCATTGATACCATGATGTTTTAGCAATTCAGAGGCTTCTGTTTTTGATTCATTACTATGTTCATAATCCTTTAACGTAAATGAGATGCTGATGGGGAATGGCTTAACAAGTGTGAACTGGTTACCGATCTTCACTGAAAAACTTTCCCATATCACTCTTGATTCCAGTGAACTGTTTACTGTTTCCAGAAAATTGTTACAATGGAACTGGGTATGAAAACCTATAAGGTCGGCACCCAGCATTCCAATCAGCAATTCTTTTTTCCATGGACAGATACCAAAAGATTCAGGGTTTGGCCAGGGTATATGCCAGAATATGGCCACCTTGGCATCCGGTCTTTTTTGTTTGATCAAACGAGGTAATAAAGCGAAATGATAATCCTGCACAAGGATGAAAGGTTCTTCCTCATCTTTTATTTCCTCAAGCACTGCTTTGGCATACATCTCATTTACTTCACAATAATAATCCCAGTCCTCTTTGCGGAATATGGGCCTGGTATGGGCAATATGGCAAAGCGGCCATAACCCTTCATTGGAAAAGCCGTAATAAAAATGGTCTTCCTGCTCTTTTGTAAGCCATACTCTTCTCAAAGTATATTTATCCTCATATGGAGGCACGAGTACTTTATCATTCTCATCCACTGTATCCCTGTCGGCATCACCGCTTCCCGAAGCGATCCATAATCCGCCACATGCCTTTAGTATTGGTTCAAGTGCAGTTACCATTCCACTTGCAGGCATGATACATTTGATCTCCTTGCCCGAGCGCACATGCATATAAGGTTCCCTGTTTGAAACCACCACCAGTTTTTTATCCTGAAGCAGTTGTTTCATTTCTTCGTTCAGTCTTTCAGGTGTCCATATGGCTTCTGCTGATGTCCTTAACCTTGCTTCTTCCTGTGCAATGGCTTTCGCTTCCTGCATGGCCTGAGCAATATTTGATATTTCCTTGTATAAGGGTTCAAGGAATGTGGCTGGCGGTTTTCCCTTAAGTTCTTCAACATTTCCTGACCGTGCGGCTTTCACCCATTCTATTACTTTATTAACAGGCGTAAGAATACCCCAGCGAACAATTAAAAGTGTTACAATGGATATGACAAGCGCCTGGAGGAACCATCTTACAAAATTCCTCATCCAGATGTCATTAATAAGATTTTCGATGTATTCCGCATCTTTATAAAAGATCACTGCGGTGGAAGGAAGGTCCTGGCTCCTGATCACCCTTATATATTGAAATAAATTTTTTCCTTCAACTTTAATGATATTGGTATGCGAGGTATCTGCAGAGATAGCCTGTTGTATGTAGTCCCGGGATTTATCGAGATAGGAATACGCTTTATTATTAAATGGAACAATGCTGTCTGTATTATAATAAACCGTAATGCCTTCAAAGCTGTATTGCCTGATCAGGCTATCAGGAATTTTTAAGGGTATACTGTCATTTAAGGAGCTTTGTAAATAGGTGATGTAAAATTCATCCGCATCCCGTATGGTTACTGACTTCAGCTCATCATTGTAATTTTCCCTTTCCGAAGATATTTGTACAGCTGTAAAGCCAAGTGCAACAAGGCCTACGGCAACAATGATGGCAAGAATAAGAGCGAGGTTTAATTTCATCTTCATTTATTTATTTCCGGCGGTTCCCTGCAATGTTCTAATCACTTTCTAATCTGCTCTTTTTTACTGTTCCTGATTAAAGGTATAGTTTTACAACACTTTAGAAGAATAGCATTTACTCAGAGCATTAGTTTTAAAAGCCCCTGTATTTACAGGGGCTTTTCATTTACACACATAAAACCCTGAGATCATTTGGTGCCGGTGTGGCTTTCAGCATCAATTCTTTGCTCCAGCACTGAAATATATTTTTTGGCTTCTTCATTAGAAGGGTCAACCTCAAGCACTTTTTCAAAATAGTTCACTGCTTCAGGATAATCTTTTTCCATATTGGCCTCATAAGTTGCCAGATAACCATAAGCCTGGATCATCCAGCTTTTATAATTAGGATTCTTTGTATCATTTTGTAAAATGCCAATCAGCTTCTGGTAGTGAGGTACGGCAAGTCCATCCTTCATTTCCTTATCCAGCGCGGAGCTGGCCCTTGCCTGCCAGTAATAACCAAAACTCTGCTCAGGATATTTGGCCACATACATACCAAAAACGGAATCTGACAGGTTATATTCTCCAGCCCTGTAGTGTGCCAGTGCCCAGTTAAAAAGATCCAGGTTGTTTACTTGTTCATTCCCTGAATAATATTTCCCCAGCCAGGTGGCCTGCGCCGAATAATCTTTAATGTCACCCGTTAAAGAGGCCAGCTTTTTAAAATGTTCGCGTAGCAATACAGAATCTGTTTCCTTCTCGCCGGCTTTAGATAAATAAACAATAGCGGAATCTGGTTTGGAAGCAGCGGTATAAAGATCTGACATCAGCACAAAATCCTTAGCCATATAATTGCTGTCCGCTTCATTTGCAAAATATTGATGCATCAGGCTGATGGACTGTGCCGAATCTTTCAATCCTGCATAGCTATAAGCCAGTAATTTAAATAACCTGGGTTCAGTTTTCTCAGCACCTGCTATGATTTGCTTTGTTTTTTCAATGGCTTTCCCGTATTGCCTGTTTACGTAATACAGGTCAGCCAGGTCGTACGCATTTTCTTCGGAAGGATCAGACACGGCCTGGTATTGTTTGTAATACTCAAGTGACCTTGACGGATCGTAATAAAAATAGTGAGCGTACAACCTGTAAAGTGCAGGTGCATATTTTTCATCTGCCACAACGGCCTTGTTATAATACTCCAGGTACATTTCCTGGTTCTTTTGTGTTTTGAATATCTCAGCCACCCTGTAATAAGCAGCAGCAAGTTTTTCGTCTTTCTCAATAGCTTCCTTATACGCAACATATGCCTGCGACCCGTTATTCAGTTTACTGTAAGCATTGCCGGCCAGTACATGCAACCATGCATTCCTTTTGTTTCTTTTAATGGCTTTATTCAGTAATTCAATGGCATATTGCGCATCACCTTTTTCTGTTTCAATATGCGCAAGGGCAACAGAGGCCAGCACACCTGCATTTTTATGCCTTGTTGATTTCAACGCCTGGTTAAAATGTGCGGAGGCCTTGTCTTTTTGGTTAGATGCTAAAAAAACATAGCCCAATGCCGAATTGAAGTAGGGTTCATCTTTTACAGCTGCGGGTGCTGACTGAAGACTGTCGGATGCTTTTTTTATTTCTCCCTGCAAGGCATAGGTCCTTGTTAAACCATACCAGGCTTCATCGTTCTCCGGATCATTTTTCAGTATAGAATGGAATTCATTTTCTGCAGTGGTGTATCGTTCGTAATAAAGAAATTCGCTGGCTTTTTCAACAGACTGTCCATACGCGGAGGAAAAGACCGTTACAAGGCCAGTTATAAAAACTAGTTTGATCATGGCATTTGTTTAGGTGGAAGAGAATAGTGATATTGAATGGTTCAAAGCTAGTTTCCGGTTATTAGGCCAGAATTAATCAGGTATTAGAATGTTATTAGAAAGCAGAGCCGGGTACAATATGGTGTGCTGAATTGATAGTTTTGTAATTTCCTTTAATAAATTATGGAAGAACGCAGGATATTAATCGTTGAGGATGAACAAAAAATAGCTGATACACTCAAATTTGGACTTGCTGAGAATGGCTATGATGTTGATGTTGCCTATGATGGGAACATTGGAAAGCGTATGATCCTTTCCAATTCTTATAATCTTGTTGTTCTTGATATCAATCTCCCCGGCGTTAACGGATATGAGTTGTGCAGGGTTATCAGGAGTGATAATCCCAATATCCCTGTCATTATGCTTACTGCACTGAGTGCTTTGAACGATAAAATAGAAGGGTATGATGCCGGTGCCGATGATTATGTGATAATGCCATTTGAATTCAAGGAACTGCTTATGAAGATCCGGGTGCTTTTAAGAAGGACCATGACCCAGCAGGTTCCCCTCGGAAACCTTTTAAAAGCGGCCGACCTCACCATGAACCTCGACAGTAAGGAAGTAAGACGTGGTGATATGACCATCAATCTTACCGCAAAGGAATTCCAGCTTTTGGAGTACCTTTTAAGAAATAAGAACAGGCTGGTAACAAGAGCTGATATAGCCATTAACGTATGGGATATTGATTTTGATACCAATACCAATGTTATAGATGTTTATATCAATTATGTACGCAATAAGGTAGACAAGCATTATTAACAAAAGCTTATACAAACACAGGTAGGAATGGGATATATCTTAAAGGAAAATTAGCATGCCCGTACGCATACGTATTACGTTGCTTTTTGCTCTTGTTGTATTTGTGATCCTTGGCATTGTTTGCGGCTCCATTTATTATTTCTCCTATACCGCACGTATCGATACCATCAAAAAAAGACTGACCAACAGGGCCATGACAACGGCCAACTTATTAAGCCAGTCTGAGATCTTTACCCAGCAGCTGATTCAAAGAATAGATTCTGCCACAACACTTATCATTAAAAATAAAGTGGTGCAGGCTTATGATTACCAGAATAACAAGATCTATAATTACAGTGATATTCCCGGTGATACCCTTTTAATTGAAGATGAAATTCTTGATGAAGCTAGGGTCCGTCAGAACTTTTATTTTACGATAGGCAATAAGGAAGCTATTGCCTATCACCATACCACTCCTGTTACCCGTTTTGTTATGATTGTTGCCGGAGAAGACGAAGAGGGCAGGGCCTACCTGGCCAGGTTAAAGGAAATTCTCAGCTTAAGTTTTCTGGCAGGTGTGGTGATTGCACTTGGTGGCGGATACTTTTTTTCTGCCGGATTGATCAGGCCTGTTAAAAAGATAGCAGATGAAGTAACGGAGATATCTGCCCAGAACCTTACACGCAGGATAGAAACCGGAAATACCAGGGATGAATGGCATAAGCTTTCGCATACCCTGAATGATCTGCTCAACAGGCTGCAGGAAAGTTTTGAATTGCAAAGACGTTTTATATCTAATGCTTCACACGAATTATCAACCCCTCTTACTTCCATCTCAAGCCAGCTGGAAGTGATACTTCAAAGAGAAAGAAGCGCCGATGAATACCGCAGGGTGATGTTGTCGGTATTGCAGGATGTAAAAAATATGAGCAGGCTTACTCAGACACTTCTTGAATTTGCAAAAGCCTCGGGTAATGCAGGCGGTTTGGAAATAAGCCCTGTGCGGATAGACGAGATATTGATGCGCATGCCGGCCGAAATGCAAAAACAGGATCAGGGATTTACCGTTCTGCTTCATTTCGACCAGATGCCTGAGAATGAAGAAAAATTATTGGTGTATGGCAACGAAGAACTTCTTTTTACCGCTATTAAAAATATAGTAAGCAATGCCTGTAAATATTCAGTGAACCATAAAGCACAGATCAAATTCTTTCTTTCCGGAAATAAGATTTTTATCCAGGTAAAGGATAATGGCCAGGGCATTGCTGAAAATGAGATCCAGAATATTTTCCAGCCTTTTTACCGGGTGGAGGAAAGCAGGGCCACCCCTGGTTTCGGATTGGGACTTTCACTTGCCGAACGCATTATAAAACTCCATAAAGGATCTATAGAGATCCAGTCAAGAAAAGGACAGGGCTCCGTATTCAGCATTCAATTGCCATCGGCCTCTGTACAGGAAAAATTCTAATAGAATTCTAATTTACTCTTAATGCCCTGCTGATCTCAATAACAGAGATTTGATGTGATATGCAAAGGCAGATTTCTACCGGTGGTTCAGGCTTATTGTTGTTAATGGTTACAGCACTTGTTTTATTAACAACGGTTGGTAGCTGCCTGTATTCCGAGAACAGGCATTATAAAAAAGCTAACAGGGAGCTGATCATCCAGAATGATTCAATCATCTCAGTAAACATCGAATTAAAGTCGGCTGTAAATGGAAACCTGAAATCTGAATCCAAAAAAACTTCATTCAAGCCGCAAAAGGAAAATCATCAATGAATCAATTTACTTTCAGAAATATACTTGTGCCGATTGATCTAAGTGAATCGTCATTAAATGCGCTGGATACAGCCATATCATTGGCGGTAAATAAAAATGCAAAAATATTCCTGCTTCATATTGATGATGAAGGAATGGATTTTATTGTTGAAAGGAATGGCATTTTCAACAGGCCCGATCATACCAATGTTATTTCAGCACTGGCCAATTCAATTTTCGACAAAACAGGGTTACATCCCGTGGTCATGAAAAAAGACGGCGCAGTTATGCCCCTGATCATTAAAGCCTGTGTGGATAATGATTGCGACCTGATCATAATGGGGGCGCATGGCGCTTCAGGATACAGGAATGGATTCATAGGTACCAATTCCTATAATGT
>CBIHLW010000140.1:0-6824 GCA_966210755.1 uncultured bacterium | reverse complement strand
CGCAACTACCGATTGCATTTCTCCCCATCAATTTGCCCCGCTATAATTTGCTATGAAATTACTGCAGCATTTCGGTACAAGCAGAGCATCAGCCTTACCATAAGCATACATTTAAAGCTGTAGTAATGTGAATAAGGAATTAATTATTAATTGTACTGCCCATGGGGTGGACATTGCCTTATTGGAAGACAAAAAACTGGTAGAACTTCACAGTGAAAAAACAGATGCAAAATTTGCGGTTGGCGATCTTTATCTTGGTAAAGTAAAAAAACTTATTCCTGGTCTTAACGCTGCATTCGTGGATGTAGGTTATGAAAAAGATGCTTTTTTACATTATACAGATCTTAGTCCCTACGCTAAATCTTTGCTTAAATTCACCCAGCAGTCTATCAACGATAAATCGCCCGGAGGCCTGGATTTTTCGCATTTCCAGGTAGAACCTGAAATTATAAAAACAGGTAAGATCAATGAAGTATTAGGCGGCAAGCCCAATATTCTGGTGCAGATATTAAAAGAACCAATTGCTGCCAAAGGCCCCAGGCTGAGCTGCGAGATTTCCCTGCCGGGAAGATTTGTGGTACTAACGCCATTCAATGATGTAATTGCTGTATCAAGAAAAATTCATTCTTCAGAAGAAAGAAAACGACTCCAGAAAATAGTTGAATCTATCAAGCAAAAGAATTTTGGCGTGATCGTTCGCACCGCTGCTGAAGGTAAAAACACAGCAGAACTTCATGAAGACCTTTCCGAACTGGCTGAAATGTGGAAATCAATCCAGCAAAATCTCCGTAATGCCGTAGCGCCCACCAAGATCCTGAGTGAACAAACAAAGACAACCAGCATACTGAGAGATCTGTTGAATGAAGATTTCAACAAGATCGTTATCAATGACAAAAACATTTACTCTGATACAAAAAATTATATTCAGCGGATTGCCCCGGAAAAAGCCGATATAGTAAGTTATCATAGTAACGGCACGCATATATTCGATCAGTTTGGAGTAACCAAACAGGTAAAGGGTTCATTTGGTAAAACCGTGAACATGAATAGCGGTGCATATCTGATAATAGAACATACAGAGGCGCTGCATGTAATTGATGTGAACAGCGGTTATAAAAGCGTGAGTAATAACCAGGAACAGAATGCACTGGAAACCAACCTGGAAGCCGCTGATGAAATTGCCAGGCAGCTCAGATTAAGGGATATCGGGGGCATCATTGTGGTGGACTTCATTGATATGAAGCTTCCTGAAAACAAAAAGAAATTGATTGAGGCCATGGAAGGATTCATGCAACCCGACAGGGCAAAGCATGCCGTTCTGCCCATTTCAAAATTCGGCCTGATGCAGATCACGCGTCAACGCATGAAGCCTGAAATGAATATCAATACCCAGGAGGTTTGCCCTACCTGCAATGGTACCGGTAAGATCGCTTCTACTTTGATACTGGAAGATGAAATGGAAAAGAACCTGAATTACCTGATCACCCATAAGCATAAAAATCTTACACTTGCCGTACACCCAATAGTTCATGCCTATCTTACCAAGGGATGGCTTTGGAGTAAGGCTGCCAAATGGAAAAGGAAGTTTGGACAAACCATTTCCATCCGAACCGATACCAATTACCATTTAACGGAATTTCATTTCTATGATGGTAATAATGAGGAGATCAAGCTGTAGTTGATTCGCTATGGTTATTAAAAAAAGGAAATCTTTTGTATCCGCGATCAATATTCAGGTTAAATGGTTAACAAGTTGATAAGAGGTTTATCCGCTTCTCCCTCAACTTGTTAACTATTCAACTATTCAACTTTTTAACTAATCCTACTCTCTATCCCTGCCTCCCAGGTAGATCATTACATACTGAAGCAGTGTTACCACAGCCGCAAGTGCAGCAACCACATAGGTAAGGGCAGCCCATTTTAAAGCATTTTTAGCCTTGGGATATTCCTCGGAATTGGTAACATTGGTATTATTTAACCAGGCAAGGGCCCGGCGACTGGCATCAAACTCAACTGGCAGGGTAACCAACGTGAAAAGAACGGTCATGGCAAAAAGGCCGATACCGATCAAAAGAAGGGTAGAATTGCCCGAACTGGCCATAAACACACCAATAAGAAGGATCCAGTTAACGATGGAAGAACTGAACTGTACAGCAGGCACCATCTTACTTCTAAGGTTAAGCCAGGCATAGGCGGTTGCATGCTGAATGGCATGGCCGGTTTCATGAGCAGCCACAGCGGCGGCGGCAACACTATAATTATTATACACTTCCGGACTAAGGTTAATGGTTTTATTGGCCGGATTATAGTGATCGCTCAGAAATCCTTCCACAGAAATAACTTTTACATCATATATACCATTTTCACTAAGCATCCGTTCGGCTACTTCCTTGCCGGTAAGGCGGGCTGAGAGCGGGATCTTGCCAAATTTCCTGAATTTATTTTTCAGGATCATGGATACCAGCATACTGATCCCGATGAAAAGAAGAGAAACGACGAAAATTGACGTGGTCATTCTATTTTAATTTATGAATTATGTCTCAAATCTATAACCAAAACTTAAAAACTGCCGATCAAAACTCTTTTTGTCATACATTCAATTTTTTGCTGAATAACTATGTCAGTTTAGCAGGACAAATTTTGAAACCATCAAAATATAGAGCTTTGTTAAACATTGAATTTCAATAATTTAGAACAAATAATTTGTTAAAGCTACTTATATAAAATCAAGCAAAAGTTATTCACAAGGCCAAAAATTAATTTTGTAATGTGGTGCAGATTTGTAATTTAGTGTCAGAATTTAATGGGTTAGTAAGTAAGAGGGTTGGTCGCAAGATCAGCCCTTTTTACTGCAATTTTTTCTGCGTTTTTTCTCCTTCAATTGATGTCTTATTACTTGCTTTCTTTTTTTATTTCAACCTAATTTTAATTGATGTCTAAAGTTAAAACAGCCTACTTCTGCCAGAATTGTGGGTATGAAAGTGCAAAATGGTTAGGTAAGTGTCCTTCATGTCAGCAGTGGAATAGTTTTGTTGAAGAACTCATTCAAAAAGAAAACAAGAAAGCAACCCCAGGATGGCAAACCTATAATGGTTCGGAGATCTCAAAAAAAATTCAACCATTACATCAGGTCAAAACAAAAGACACGCCAAGATATATTACACCCGACCAGGAACTTAACAGGGTATTAGGGGGAGGCATTGTTCCGGGAAGTATCATCCTGGTAGCAGGTGAACCAGGTATCGGCAAATCAACCCTGTTTTTGCAAATGGGTTTGCAATTGAATGAGATGCTGGTTCTTTATATCAGTGGTGAAGAAAGCGAACAGCAAATTAAAATGCGGGCCGACAGATTAGCAATTAAGAATGAAAACTTTTACCTGCTTACTGAAACTTCAACGCAATCTATTTTTAACGAGATAAGAAAACTTCAACCTTCTCTGGTGATTGTTGATTCTATTCAAACCCTTGAATCAAACCTTATTGATTCATCACCAGGCAGTGTTTCGCAGATACGGGAATGCGCAGCAGAATTTCAGCAGTTTGCCAAAGAAACAAATACACCGGTGTTTTTAATTGGTCACATTACCAAGGATGGAAGTATTGCAGGGCCAAAAATTCTTGAGCATATGGTAGATACTGTATTACAGTTTGAGGGCGACAGGCATTATGCTTACCGAATTCTTAGAACTGTAAAGAACAGGTTTGGCAGTACAGCCGAACTTGGCATTTACCAGATGAATGAAAATGGAATGGCGCCCGTGATCAACCCAAGTGAAATCCTTATCACGCAAAAAGAAGAACAATTAAGCGGAATAGCGATTGCCGCTATGATGGAAGGCCAGAGGCCTTTATTAATAGAAGTTCAGGCGCTGGTTACCCAGTCAGTATATGGAACGCCACAAAGAACCGTTTCTGGTTTTGATAACAGAAGACTGCAGCTGTTACTTGCAGTACTTGAAAAAAGAGGTGGTTTTCATTTTGGATTAAAGGACGTTTTTTTAAATATCGCCGGAGGCTTAAAGGTAGAAGACCCCTCAATTGACCTTGCCGTACTTGTTGCGCTTCTTTCTTCCTACGAGGATACTCCGGTACAGCATAACATATGTTTTGCAGGTGAGGTTGGACTAAGCGGTGAGATACGGGCGGTTAACAGAATAGATCAAAGGATTGCAGAAGCGGAAAAGCTTGGCTTTGAAAAGATCGTAGTATCACGGTACAATCAAAAAAACCTGAACAAACAAAAATCCGGCATTGAAATAATAGTTATGGGACGTGTTGACGAACTATACCGGTATTTGTTCAACGTTCAATAACATAAACATGTTATTACTTTCACATCTAAAAGAATCACTGCTTCACCTGGCTTTTCCGCATGTATGCGAAGGCTGCGGAACAGATAATATTGATAAAGATCACCTGTTGTGTATGCGTTGCCTTACAGATCTGCCTGCCACGAATTTCCATTTGCATCCAAACAACCCCATTGAAAAAATATTCTGGGGCAGGCTGGCCTTTACTTATGCCACGGCACAATATTATTTTACAAGCCAGTCAATGATGCAAAACCTGATGCATCAATTCAAATACAATAACAATAGAGAGCTGGGCTTCTATCTTGGCCGCTTAATGGGGTTAATGCTATCCGAATCAAACCGTTTCATTTATACAGATGCACTGGTGCCCCTACCCCTGTTTTCTTCAAAAGAAAAAAAGCGGGGATTTAATCAGGCTACTGTACTATGTGAAGGCATTTCATCTGTTTTAAACAAACCGGTGCTTACAAATGTTGTCCGAAAGAAAATGCAAACTGAAAGCCAGACCAAAAAAAGCCGGGTGGAAAGATGGTTGAATATGCAGGAAAGATTTGAACTTGCAGATGCCTCACAAATTGAGGGTAAGCATATTGTTCTTGTTGATGATGTGGTAACCACGGGTGCCACAATTGAGGCATGTGGCCGGGAGATCTTAAAAGCAGAAAATACCCGGTTAAGCATTGCCACACTTTGTTTTTCCTCCCACTAATGTATTTTTATCGGATGAGAAATCTTTTGTTCTTTGTAATGGGGCTGATCCTTTTTTCCTGTAAAAAGGAAAACATTACTAATGATCCTTCTGACCTTTTACAAACTTCTACAGATTCTCTGCACTTTGATACTGTTTTTACATCTACTGGTTCCATTACACAATTTGTAAGAATCATAAATAATAACAATAAAGCAATTATTATTTCTTCTGTTAGCCTTGCCGGTGGATCCTCATCACCTTTCAGGATCAACGTTGACGGGGTTCCTGGTCCGGAGGTCAACAATTTGAAGATAGGTGAAAATGACAGTGCATATATTTTTGTTACAGTAACCATCAACCCCGATGCTTCCACGCTTCCTTTTATTGTAAGAGACAGCATCGGTATCAGTTATAATGGCAACGTTCAGTATATTCAACTTGATGCCTATGGACGCAATGCACATTTTTTCAGGAACAGGCAGATAAGCGGAATAGAAACCTGGAATAATGATCTTCCATATGTTATACTTGGAGGTATTACTGTTGAAGCAAACGCTATTCTGAATATCAACAAAAGCTGCAGGATCTTTATGCATGCCGATGCTCCTTTCATAGTAAATGGAACCCTGAATGTAAATGGAGAAAAATACGACAGCACAAGAGTTGTTTTCACAGGCGACAGGCTGGATGAACCCTACCGGGATTTTCCGGCAGGTTATCCCGGGATCATTTTTTCTAACAGCAGTACCAATAATGTTTTGAATTATGCAACCATCAAAAATGCATATCAGGGGATAGTAGTTACTGGACCGTCATCATTTACCAAACTCCGGTTAAATGAAACCATCATTGACAATGCTTACGATGCCGGCATACTTGCCATCAATTCAAGCATAGAGGCAAGAAATGTATTGGTCAGTAATTGTGGAAAGAATATTTTTCTGGTTAATGGAGGCCAATACAATTTCACTCATTGTACTGCAGTTTCCTTTTCCAATAATTATATCCAGCACAGAAATCCGGTACTTGTAATTTCCAATTTCCTTAACCAGGAAGTAAATGATCTGAATGCGGTTTTCAGAAATTGTATTTTCTGGGGTGAAGAAAATGGACTCGTTCAAAACGAAGTTGAAGTATTGAAGCAGGGCAATTCTGCTTTTTATGTAAATTTTGACCAGGTGCTCTGGAACGTTCAGAATGCTCCTGGCAATATTATTTCAAGTGGCATCATCAATAATCAGGATCCGGATTTTGAGTTTATCAATACAGCCGACCGCATTTATAATTTCAGGTTAAAAGGGAATTCACCGGCTCTTGAAAAAGGAGTGAATACGGGTATTTTAACAGATCTCGATGGTAATCCCAGGGCTGTGGGCCTTCCTGACCTTGGTGCGTACGAGAAACAATAAAAACAACCAGCGCCAAAGCCTCCTTTCTTGCTAACTTTGCGTTGTTATCTTTAAAATATTAATTATGAAAATTGCGCTCGTTGCAATGCTGGTTTCCTTTATGATTACAACATCAGTTTATGATTTTAAAGTAGATGCGCTTGACGGAGGTTCAATAGACCTGGCCGCATATAAAGGCAAAAAGATCCTTATAGTGAATACTGCTTCTGAATGTGGCAACACACCTCAGTATGAAGAGCTGGAAGAGCTTTATAATAAGTATAAGGACAGATTAGTGGTGATTGGTTTTCCTGCAAATAATTTTGGCGGACAGGAACCGGGCAGTAATGAAGAGATCAGCGCCTTTTGTAAAAAAAATTATGGCGTTAGCTTCCCCATGGCAGCAAAGGTTTCGGTAAAAGGTGATGAT
>CBIHLW010000139.1:0-6825 GCA_966210755.1 uncultured bacterium | reverse complement strand
ATATCATTTTGTGAAGGTTTGAAGCCAGCCGGTTTTGCATCAAATAAAAAACTCTTTCCATTGACCAGCATGCCAGTGATCATTGTTTTTTGTGGTTGACGGGGAGGATCCATCCTGTTGGGATTGAAATAGAAATAAGCACCGTTACCTCCATTGTAAAGTAAGTGTTGTTCCTTGTCGTAATAAAAATGTGCAGTGGTGAAATCAACAGGAAGCCCTCCGGCTGAATTAAAATTGGTGAACATTTCAGTAGAAGGATCAAAACAGGTAAGCGCACCCAGGGTTCCCAGCCATATTCTTTTTAAACTATCCTGGTAAACCGAACTAACATTACTATTGGCAATGCCCCTGTCATGTCCGTATATCTTCATGGTATTTGACCGGATGTTATATTTCAAAAGGCCACTTGAAAAGGTGCCTATCCACAAAACCGAATCGTTTTCATACAATAGTCCAACAAGGGGGTTGATCTTTTTATGATCCTTATAGGGCAATGCAACCACTTTGAATGCATCGCTCTTCCTGTTCCAGAACACGAGAGAGGGACTTGCATCGCTGGTAAACCACAGGTTCCCATTTTTATCCTCTGCAATATGCGTAGGATAACGGAACGGATAGGCCTTCGGGTGATTGGGGTAATGTTTGAAAATTTTTCTTTGAGCATCAAAATAACAAACACCATTTCCTAATCCCAATCCCATCCAGGTAAGTCCATAGCTATCGGTAAACTGTGTGGTAACGGCCACAGAATCCAGAACCTCAGGTTTCCCAGGATAACTTTTGAGCCTCCCGTATTTTTTTTTCGGCAGATAATACCAGAACAGCCCTACCTGTGTTGCTACCCAAACTGAATCTCTGTGTACCTGTTTTACATGCCAGATGAAACCGGGCCATGGGTTATTTGCATTTTCAATTATCGAATGATGATGGGTTTTTCCCGTTAGAAGGTTTTTTTGAAAAAAGCCGTCACCATAAGTAGCGATCCATAAATTGTTTTCGTACCTGCTGAAGGAATTGATCTGAGATTTTATGGCACCCTCCTTCGTTAACAGGATCTGGCTTTGAAAATTTTGTTTATAAGGACAGGCTCTCTTTATACCCTGTTCGGCAGTTGCCATCCACCAGTTATCCTGCCTGTCGCGAATTGCTGAAATGAATTCTGTTCCTTCAAACACCAGATTTGAAATGGACGAAAGGGAAGGCTCGCGGTTGCGCCAGTAGATATTGACCTGTGCCATTCCATAATTATGGAAAAGAAACAGCAGCCGGGAAGAATCCATTGTACTTACTTCCTGCGACCATAAAATAAAAGGATAACTATTGTAGGGAAAGAAAAGACTACCTGTTTGTTTTCCATTTTCATTGATCAGAACCAGGCTGTCTTTTCCCGGCAAAATACACAACAGGTAACGGTTAAATACCCTGAAGGTATTAACAGCAGGATAATACCTGTGATGCTTCTTTGACCACAGCCACATTTCCGTTAATAAAGACAGCTTACTTTTATAAACCGATCGTTGTAAGGGAAGTGCATGAGATAACTGCATTGAATAAACATACCAGCCGTCAAACCTGTATACAAGCATGTCTCCATTGATCCAGGGGATCATTTTTTCAACGAACCGAAGTCTTTGCTTTGAAGCATCTGATTCTTTGAAAGAAGAAAAGAACGTTCTTTTTAATTTCAGGTTCTTATCAAAAACAAAAATACAATTCTTTGATGCAGCCCAAAGGTTGCCATGGCTATCTGTTTCAAGCAAAGAAATAATATTATTGTATTCATCAAGAGCGCTCTGGCTATCATAATAAAAATTAGTAAATGATTTTAAGCCGATATTGTAAAAGGAAAGGCCACTCCTTGTTCCAATGGCAATTACATTGTTGGGAAGTTTATAAAGACAGTAAACAGAATTGTGAGGAATGGAATTTGAATTCTCCTGTTGAAAGAAATGTGTAATGGCCGTACCGTCAAACCTGTTGAGTCCATCAGTAGTGGCGATCCACAACAATCCCTGATCGTCCTGCAATATATCCGTGATATTATTACTGCTTAAACCCTCACGTGTAGTAAAATTTTCCAGGAAGTGTGGTGGTTCCTGTGCCTTTGCTCCTGAACAAATACAAATTAGTATGGCGTAAAAGCTACGCACTATTGCGGTTTTGCAGTATTAATTTAGTTCTTTTTAGGCTTATTGATTAAAGGAATACCGGATAGCTGATCAATAGGTATCATGGTGACAGCTGCTTTCCCTGTTCTTTTATAAAGTAAACACGTGGTATTCCTCCCCTTCTTCTACCTTTCGCAGGACCAAAACCGGCTATATGTTTAAAAAATTATTACTCCTTTTCCAGGTAACCTGTTTTTTGGTTACCATCAGTACTGCCCAGAAAAAAGATTTGACGCCTGAAGACTATGGCCAGTGGCAAACCCTGGCTACCACAGGCATGTCGCCCAATGGTGAATGGATAATCTACCATATAATGGTACAGGAAGGCAACGATACATTATTCGTGGTAAATAAGAATGCCAACAAAACTTATAAGCTGCCTTTTGCCGTGAATCCCGAATTTTCGGGCGACAATCAGTGGCTTGCTTACAGGATAGGTGTTCCGTTCAAGGAAGCCGAGAAGCTCCGCGACCAGATGAAGCCACTGGAATATAAACTTGGAATATTGAACCTGTGGACAGGTAAAACAGAAGAGATCAAAAACATCAACCGCTTTGGATTTTCACGCAATGGAAAATTTATTGCCGCTTATCTCACACCACCAAAAGACAATAAGGACAAAGGAGCGGTGTTGCTTGTGAAAGATCTTTCAGATGGAACTACACGCACCATCGGTAATGTTACTGAATATGCATTCAACAAAAAAAGCGATCACCTGGCCTATATCGTGGAATCTGCAAATACAGCAGGTAATTCCATTGAGTTGTACAATCTGAATAATACCATGCTGAAAGTGCTGGCAAGTGATACGGCCAGGTTTTCCAAATTAACCTGGTCAAAGGAAGGCGACGGACTTGCTTTCTTCAGAGCATACCGCAAAGACAGGTATGAGGAAGATAATGCTGTTGTTTATACGTACACCGGCCTTTCAAAAAAACCGGCAATGAAGATCCTTGATCCCGAGAAGGAAAAGGATTTTCCACAAGGCATGCGGATCTATACCAATTCCAGCCTTGCTTTGAGTGATGATATGACCACTGCGTTTTTTGGATTGAAGCCCTGGACCTATAATGAACTTGCAAAGAAGGACGATAGAAGGCCTGGTGACAGCATGACCAGAAAAGATACTTTGCGAATTGACAGTACAAGAGCCGTGATAGCCGCAAAAAAGGGGAAGACCAGTGAGAAACTGGCAGGCCTTGACATCTGGCATTGGAATGATCCGGAGATCCAGCCGAGGCAAAAAATTACATTGAACCAGGATACTTTAATGAGTTCACTTAGCGCATGGAATCTTGATAATGGAAAATTCTTTACACTTACAACCGATGAAGCCCCGTTGGCTCAGCTTACAGGAAACCAGAAGTATGCTGTGGTGTATACCAATACCAAATACAAACCGGCGTTCAAGGAAGACTATGCGGATGCATGGATTGTTGATGTAAAAACAGGCGAACGTAAACTGGCCTTTGAAAAAACGCTTGCGGGTTTCAATACGTTTCCACGCACTTCACCGGATGGCAGGTTCCTTACTTATTTCAAGGATAAAAACTGGTGGTGTTATAATATAGCAACCGGACAAAATATCAACCTCACCGCCAGCCTCCCCTCCGTTTTCTGGGATATCCGTGATGATAGTCCAGCGCCTAACCGGCCTGCAGTTGGTATGGGGGGATGGCTAAAAGGAGATAAGGAAATTTTGTTGTACGATGAATACGATGTTTGGGCCGTAAAGCCAGATGGAAAAGGTGCAAGAAAAATTACGGACGGTAAAGCTACAGAGACCGTGTACCGTGTGCAGCGGCTTGATTTTGAAGAAGCTTATCTTGATGACAGCAAGCCTATATTCTTTAACATGTATGGAGATAAGACCAAAAAGTTTGGTTATGCAAAGATGGAAAATGGAAAAGTGCAGCCATTGGTATTTGAGAATATGCTGGTGAACCGTTTGATGAAGGCAAAGGATGCCAATACTTATTTGTATATGAAACAGGATTATGATCAGTCGCCTGTTCTCTATGCAACATCAGATTTCTCAAATGCAAGACAGGTGGTGGCCACCAATCCACAGCAGGCCGGTTATCATTGGGGCAGGAGTGAACTGATCTCCTATACCAATAAGGATGGGAAGAAAATGCAGGGCGCATTGTTTTATCCGGCTAATTACGAGCCTGGCAAGAAATATCCTATGATCACTTATATCTATGAGGAGTTATCACAGACAGTTCACAATTATACCAACCCAAGCGAACGAGGTGCTTATAACACCACCAATTTCACCACCAATGGATACTTTGTTTTCCGTCCGGATATCACCTACAAGATCAATGACCCCGGAATGAGTGCCGTGAATTGCGTAGTGCCTGCAGTGGAAGAAGTAATAAAGACGGGCATGATCGATAAAGATAAGATCGGGTTGATGGGCCATAGCTGGGGCGCTTATCAGACGTCTTTCATCATTTCGCAAACAAATTTATTTAAAGCGGCTATAGCCGGTGCGCCATTGACGAATCTCATTTCGATGAGCAATAGCATTTACTGGAATACAGGAACACCTGACAGCAAGATCTTTGAAACAAGCCAGGGCAGGTTCGACGGACCCTGGTATGAAAGGATGGAAGAACATATGCGCAATTCACCTATGTACCAGGCGGCGAACATTAAAACTCCCTTGTTGGTTGCTTTTGGTGACAAGGACGGAGCGGTTGACTGGCACCAGGGCATTGAAATGTACAGCACCATGAGAAGGATGCAGAAGCCGCACATTATGCTGGTTTATGCCGGAGAAAATCATGGACTGGCGAAGAAGGAAAACCAGATTGATTACCAGAAAAGACAAAAGGAATTCTTTGACCATTATTTATTAGGCAAGACACCGGAGAACTGGATTGTGAATGGTATGAGCCAGACTGAAAAGGCGGATAAGAAGAAAGCGGAGCCGAAGGGGAAAGTGTTTTGAAAATTCAAGATTTAAAAGTAAAAATCAAAAAAGCGGAACCCGAAAGTTCCGCTTTTTTGATAATTGCTTAAAGTGTAAAAGGATTCGGGTTCATTAAACCTATTCGAACTTTGTCATCCCGCAGGGATCTGGAAATCGGGTGTAACCAACCCTTGAAAAGAACAAACCCACAATGCTTATCCCGAAGAGGTTTGAGCGTTGTGGGTAAATAACAATAGACTCTTTATACGTTCATTGACAAGTTGTCCAGTCAAGAGGATGCTGATTGTTCTAACACTGATCTTAAATTACCTAAGCACCACCATCTTTTTTTTCTTCTCGTCTACCAAATATTTTACCCCTTTCACAATAACAAAAATTACATTTCCTTCCTTTACTATTTCTCCGTCTTCAATCTTAATTCTCCATTCCGGTTTATCACTGAATAACCTGATTTTCTTTAATTCCTGTGCGTATTTATCAATAACAAAAAAACTTTCCTGTTCTTCATCATAGATCCAGTTGGCTGCATCCATGGCCAGGTCCATCTTTTCCTCTCCCGCAGCATTGATCAGTTTAACACGGTTAACATATTTATCCGTATAAAATTTGTAACTGATGATATGCAGGTCGTTTTTCCCTTCCAGTTTTGAAAGTTGGGAAAGAATAAAATTTGAATTTTCAAATTTGATGCTATACACCGTATCTGTAATGTTGTAAAGTGAATCATAGTATCCATAAACTCCTCTTCCTTTTTCGTCATCATAGTAGGCTGTGCGGAGAACGCCTTCCAAAGAGTCATAATAGACCTTGTGAAGGTTCATTTGAAAAGGCTTCCTGAATTCTTTCAGCCAGAGAATGCTTCCGTTTTCATCGTACCGTATTTCGGAGAATGCCGTGTTGTTCATGTTTTTAATGAGTTGTATAAAACCACCTCCGGCAGCTGGATAAACATTCAGTTCATAGTCTTCAATATATTCACCGGGATTATTATAATACTCAGCAGAATCTTTCGGTGAAAAATATTCAGCCCCTAGGTTTTGACGGTGTAATACCCAGAGTCCAGGTGCATTATCATAGTATGTGGGATTCCTGGAACTGAAGTCCCTGGTACGGATCAATGGTTTGCCATTGTTGATTTTATAATCAGGATCAGCTAATGCATTTAACTGCCAGCATACTGTATCGAGTTTGGCGCGGCTAACACCATTATTGAACTGGGAATGTTTTGTCAACTGTGCCAGATCGTTAATGATCTTATCCAGGTTGTTTCTGAACTTGTAGTTATGTGATTTTAGCAGTTCTCGTTGTATTGGTGTTCCGTCATCATATAAATGCGTCATACTATACAGATAACCATAAATTCTTTTTTTGCGTGCTTCTTCACCATTGAAATAAGCCGCCATCCAACGGTAGATCATGTAATATGAAAAATCTTCGAATTTGAATGTAAAACCGGCATCGGTAAATTGTTTAAGGTAATCATCGTGAAATGTTTCAGGGATCAGTCCATGCATTTCTTCAATTCCCAAAGAATCATAAGTGTCATTTAGTTCTTTCCACAATCCTTTTTGTGCATATAATTGAATGGTCTTTGCCAGTTTTTCAATATCCTGGTTAATGGAAAGCAGTTCCCATTTATATTGTTCGTATTGATTTTCAGAAGCCCTCTTTGCATCGGCTTCTGCTTTCTCCCTTCTCAATCTTTTTCCATTAAAT
>CBIHLW010000138.1:0-6903 GCA_966210755.1 uncultured bacterium | reverse complement strand
AACCTGGTCCGCAAGAATGATGATGAAAATTATTATGATGGCAGATCGAAGCTTCACTGTAAAAAATTAAAGTTTCAAAGATAAGGGTTGAAGCCCGGGAAGGTTTTTTTAAAAAGGTTAATTCTATTCATGGAAATAAACCCTTTTCACCCGTTGTGAAATGGAGGTCATTATCTCATAAGGTATGGTTTGGGCCCATTCAGCAACCTGTTGAACGGGTAACCCGGGTCCAAAAATGATCACATCATCCCCCTGCTCCACGCCTTCAACCCCTGTAACGTCAATCATGGTCATATCCATGCATACCACGCCTGAAACAGGCACCAGTTTACCCCGAACCAGCATCCTGCCAACGCCATTGCCAAATTTCCTGGAATATCCATCAGCGTAACCTCTGCGCACCGTTGCAATCAGTGAATCTCTTTGCATAATACCCAGCCTGTTATAACTTACCGTTTCCCCCTTTTTCACCACCCTTAACTGGGCAATAGTTGACCGTAGTGTTGCCACGGTGTGCAGGCTGAGTTTATGGGCATCATCAATTTCAACCCCATACAAACCAATACCCAGCCGCACCATGTGCTTCTGAAGGTGAGGATGTCGCACTATGGCCGCGGAATTAGCAATATGTTCAATAAAAGGATATGAAATATGTCTTTTGATCATCTGAACCGCGTCATCAAATTTTTTGGCCTGCTGGTTTGTATAATCATCATGTGCCGCTGATTCGCTTGCGGCGAGATGAGAAAATACAGAGACCACATAAAACTCATTTCCCTTTGATATATGATCCGCAACAAATTCAGCCTCCTGCACAGAGAATCCAAGCCTGTTCATCCCGGTATCAAGTTCAATATGCACAGGATAGCCTGTTAGTCCCTGCTCTTTCAGATAAACGCCGAACTTATGCAACAGCTCCCTGGAATAGATTACAGGCTGAAGATTATTATCTACTACAGACTGAAACGAAGATTCCTCAGCATTCATAACCATCACCGGAATACGGATACCGGATCTCACCAGGTCCATTCCCTCATCTGCATAAGCCACACCAAGAAAATCAACATTATAAAACTGAAGTACGCTTGCTATCTCAGCTCCGCCACTGCCATAGGAAAAAGCTTTCACCATGGCCATGACCTTTGTACCCGGTTGTAATATGCCCTGGTATTCCTTTAAATTATGCACCAGCGCATTGAGATTGATCTCAAGAACGGTCTGGTGCTTTTTTTCTTCAAACAAACGCGCAATGCGTTCAAAACCGAATTTGCGTGCGCCTTTAACCAAAATAATTTCGCGATAGAATAAGGAGCTTCTGAAATTTGAGATAAAATCTTCCGGAGATGTATATGGATGAAAACTGATGTTTTCGGGTAAAACATCTCTGAGCCCTTCAATGATCTTTTCTCCAACCACAACCACCCTGCTGATCCCGTACAGTGTCAGTAACTGCGCAATCTCACCATATAATTCTTTATCGGATCTTCCGCTTTCAATGAATTCTGAAAGTATCACAGTTTTGCCAAGCCCTGATGATTGCTGCTTCAAAAAATCAAGTGCGGTCTTCAAAGAAGTAAGATCAGCGCTATAGCTGTCATTGATCACAATACATTCATTAAAACTTTTTTTCAGCTGAAGTCGCATATCAATGGAATGCATGATAGCCAGTCTTTCGTTTACCTGCCTTTCATCATATCCCATGGCCATCATAACACAACTACAGGTAATGGCATTTTCTATTGAAGCATCATCAATAAAAGGTATTGTAATGGAGAAAGGCCGGGAGGCAACTGAAGCCTTTATGAAAGTTTCTTCTGCACTTTTTATGACCTCAAGTATTTGAAAATGATTGAAAGATTTATACCCCCAGCTAAAATGAAAGAAAGGCTTTGTGCCTGATCGTTCAAATACATTACGGCTCATTTCAGCCACCACTTCTATGTCATCTCCCGGCGAGATCACCACTTCACACTGCTGAAACAACAAAGATTTCTCCTGCTCCTTCTCTTTCATGCTTTTGAAGCCTTCATTGTGTGCCTCCCCAATATTGGTGAGTATCCCTATCGTGGGCCTGATGATCTCCGCAAGCTTTTGCATTTCCCCCGGTTTTGAAATGCCGGCTTCAAATATGCCAAGGTTGTGGTATTGACTGATCTGCCAGCAGCTAACCGGTACGCCAACCTGTGAATTAAAACTACGGGGACTACGAACAATATTAAAATCCTGGTGCAGAAGCTGGTGAAGCCATTCCTTTACAATGGTCTTTCCATTACTGCCGGTAATTCCGATCACGGGCAAATTAAATTGTGCCCGGTGATGGGCTGCCAGTAACTGGAGCGCTATGAGTGTATCTTTTACAAGGATGAAATTGGCCTCTTCCAATATATAGGCCTGTTCAGAAACAATAAAGCTGCGGATACCTTTCTTCCAGGCATCCATTATATATTGATGCCCGTTACTGTGTTCTGTTATGAGGGCAAAAAAAACGGAAGATGAAGGCTGCTGTAACCTTCTGCTGTCATAAATGAGGTGCTGTATAACCGTATCAGTTGTTTTTTGAAGAAAGCTTCCCCCAACAATCGTACAAATTTCAGAAACTGGATACACTGGCAAATTTTAAATCAGGTCATTTTCATTTTTGCGTCTTTTTGAAGCCTGCACTGAATAAAGTATGGAGCCGCCCAGGCAAATTACGATCACTATGAGCGATATTGTTACCGGTACATGGAAATTATCGAACACCAGCGGCACAAGCATTTTTAATCCGATAAAAATAAGCACGATGGCTATCCCCTGTTGCAGGTATTCAAATTTATTGACCGCACCTTTTAAAAGAAAGTAAAGAGATCTTAAACCAAGAACAGCAAAAATATTACTGGTGTAAATTATGAGTTCCTTGTTTGGAGATTCTGTTACTATCGCAAAAACCGCAGGAATACTGTCGAGTGCAAATACAATATCGGTTGTTGCCAGCATGATGATCACCACAAACATATTGGTATAAAACCTCCGGCCATTCCTTTTTACAACCAGCTTACCACTAACATCCTCATGTATGATAGGGAAGAACCTGTTCAGGAATTTATAAACCGGATTTTTAGACGGATCAAATTCATCTTCCTGCTTCACCGCAAATATTTTGATACCGGTATATACCAGGAAGGCCCCAAATACATATAATAACCAGTTGAATCTTTCCACCAGCACAACACCCACGGTAATAAAGATCACGCGGAAAATGATGGCCATCAGGATGCCTATGAGTAAGGCCCTGGCCACATGATCGGCTCTTATTCTGAAGAAGGTGAATATGAGAATGAAAACAAAGATATTGTCTATGCTCAGGCTCCATTCCATGAGATAGGCACTGATGTATTCAAGTGCCGGGGCCTTACCATATTCATACCATACGAAGCCAAAAAATCCAAAAGCAAGTGCCACCCAGAAAAGGGTTTGCATAAGGGCCTTTTTGATGCTGATCTCTGCAGAACTTTTACTCAACAATCCAAGGTCAAGCACAACTGCTATTAACAATACTATTCCAAATACCAGGTAAGTGATCTGATCTGTCGACATAATGATTCCACGCTTTGCTTGAATGGGCAAATATAGTTAAGGAAGGCGCACCAATCGCTATCTGGAAGCGAACCGGTACCTGCGGAACTGCTGGTAAATGAAGCCAGACAAAATAACCAGTAATATTGGTAAGGCAATATTCAGCAATTGCCATTTTGTTCTTTCATCTTCAACTTTCCGTGCATCCAGCAACCGGAGTATAATTTCCTTGTTCCTTGTTTCAATGATATTTGTTTTGCTGGTAAGGTATTCAAGGCAGTTCAACAAAAAATCACGATTGGCAAACTGGTACTGGTATTGAGATCCTACAGTAAATAAATTCATTCCCATAGGCAGAGGGCCCTGCGCACCTACATCATTTAAAACAATGTCACCATCCGCTACCACGATCATTTTATTTTCTTCGATATTTGAATCCCTGAAACCTCCGAGGTCTTTAAGACTGTCTACCTGCGCACGGCTTATCCGGCCCCGGAAGAAGGAAGTAAATCTTCCTTCAAGTAAAACGCCAACAGGAATACCTTTTTGATTGAACAGTTCATCCTGTGGAGTATTCCTGTTTTCATTAGGACTGATCATGGCAGGGGTACTGATGGTCCTGGAATTGGCAGAGCTTTGTAACAAAAATGTTTTCCTGATATCCTCATTTTCTATCGTATCAATTGAATTGACAAACCGGCCTGCAACCAAACCGATATTTTTATTGATGATATGATTATTTGCAGATTCAAATAAGGGATAATAATTCCAGTGCAGGAATTCATATTGCGGATCGGTTGCACTGCCACCCACTGCAAAGGGAAGAAAATCGCACTGCAGGTCCATAACGAGATCAGGATTAATGCGTGCTCCATAGGTAAACAACAGGTCCTGGAGATTCAGGTTACGGTCATAAGCTATCAATTGCGATTTTATACTCAGGCTATCGGGTTCCGCATTGAGGTTGTCTATAAACCATAACACCTTGCCGCCCCTCATAATGTACTGGTCTAATTTTAATTTTGCTGCCTCTGAAAAAGCAATAGAAGGCTTGACTATTACAAGTACTTTGATCTCGTCCGGGACAGACCTTTGCATTTCAAGATTAAATAAACCCAGCCTGTAATTACTTTTCTCATTCACATCAAAATACTCCGGGTTTACGGTTTGGTCCGGCACACTTTCGGGATCTATAGCATACCAGAGACTAAAACTTGAAGCATCTTCTGGTTGTCCGTTTCCAATAACATAAGCTATGGAAGGTTTTTCAGGATCCATTATCCTGTCCATTGCCTTTGCAAACTGGTATTCCATCATGGCTTCTGCATTATTCAATTCAGCAACAGTGATATTTCTTTTGCTGCTTTGAAACAGATTCACCAACTCAACCCGGTCATTGTACCTGATAACCGCATATGGAAAGACAACTTTATTTTCTTCACCAGCTTTCACCTGCACACTAAGGTTAATAGGGCTGGCCCCTAAAACCTGGATTGAATCTCCCCAACTGCGGCCGGGTAGCACTTCATCCTGGGGATCTATGAACCTGTACTGAATTTTGGATGGATCGGCTTCCCTCAGCATCATCAAAAATTCTTTTGTTGCATTACCCAGTTTCCTGAACTCAGATGGAAAATCACCTTCAAGAAATACATCAATGTTCATTTCACCAGGTAAATTCTCCACAAGCTCCTCTGATGTACTGGTAAGTGAATACCTTTTTTCTTCTGTAAGATCCATTCTTGTATGCAACTCAGAAGCAAGAAAATTTATGGCTGCTATGGCTATTACCAGTCCAGCCCACCACATGGCATTTTTCTTATGGCTGATCCTTTTTCCTGAATTCTGCCTGGTTACCATCAGGAAGAATAATATGATGCTGATGAAATAAATGATATCGCGGGTATCTATCACACCCCTGCTGATGCTCTGGTAATGAAAATCGATACCGATCATTTCAATATAGTAATCAAACCCATTTTTGAATAAAGGCAACTGGCTGATGGCTGTAAATCCAAAATAAAATAATATGCAGGCAATTAAACTGATGATGAATGCCACTACCGAATTGGTGGTGAAGCTGCTTACGCAGATCCCAATGGAAACAAAAAGTGCGGTCAGCAGAAATAAACCAAGATATGAACCGGCGGCTGCGCCTGAATCAATTCCTTCTGTTGAGGCCAGGTGGTTCATTGTAAAATAATAAACCAGGGTTGGTACCAGCGCAATAGTGGCAACAATAAGACTTCCAAGAAATTTACCGCTCACGATCTGCCAGCTACTCAGTGGACGCGTTTGCAGGATCTCAAATGTTCCGGTTTTAAACTCCTCAGAAAAACTGCGCATGGTGATGGCCGAAATCAGGAACATCAGTATCCATGGGGCAATGGAGAAAAACTTTTCCAGGTTGGCATATCCATAATCAAGCATGTTGTCGCTGAATACAAATAATACCAGTCCATTGGCCAGCAAAAAAACTATGATCGCTATGTACCCGGTTAAACTATTAAAAAACTGTCTGAGTTCTTTTTTACAGATAGACCACATGTGGATGCAAAATAAGTAAATTCCATCTTTGAACTCAGATAGCCGGGCAGAAAGAAAAGTCAGCGATCTGCACTTTCTGAAATATTGAATTTGAATGAACGGTTACGTGCCGGTTTAACGTTTATTACACTGAAAAGCTTTCACCACAACCGCAGGTTCTGCTTGCATTGGGATTGTTAAAATAAAATCCCTTACCATTTAACCCATCTGAAAATTCAAGCGTGGTATTTACGAGGTAAAGAAAGCTTTTAAGATCGGTGACTACTTTAATACCATTATGCTCAAAGATCTGGTCACCTGGTTTTATCTGATTATCAAAATCAAGTTTATAACTAAGGCCTGAACAACCGCCGCCTACAACACCAACTCTCACAAAGTAGGAAGGATCTTCAGCATGACCTGATTCTTCCATTAGCTGAATGACCCTTTCTTTGGCCTTATCAGTTATGTATATTCCATTTTCTGTGGATACCATGCTACTCTTTTTTAATTAATTATGTTCTTTTTTAACCATGGAAGCGATCATTGCACGTAAATCAAAAACCGTATCAGTGATCCTTTCAATTGTATATTCAATTTCCTCTTCAGTGGTAAATTTACCTAATCCAAATCTAATCGAACTTTGTGCCAGGTCATCATCCAGTCCAATAGCCCTGAGCACATAAGAAGGTTCAATTGAGGCAGAGGAACAGGCCGACCCTGAAGACACGGCTATTTCTTTATTAATGCCTGAGATCAGGGCTTCGTCATTTACATTCCGGAATGAAATATTGGTAACATGTGGCAGCCTGTTTTCTGTGC
>CBIHLW010000137.1:0-6921 GCA_966210755.1 uncultured bacterium | reverse complement strand
AACTTTTTCAATGGAGGTATGGGGTGGCGCCACCTTTGATGTTTGCATGCGTTTTCTTTATGAGGATCCCGGGCAGCGGCTTCAATTTATCAGGAAGGCTGTACCCAATCTCCTTCTGCAAATGCTGTTAAGGGGCGCCAACGCAGTAGGCTACAAAGCCTACCCCGACAACCTGGTAGAAGAATTTGTAGTGAAAAGCTGGGAAAACGGCATAGACGTATTCCGGATCTTTGATTCGCTGAACTGGATGCGTAACATGGAGAAAAGCATTGACGCCGTCAGAAAAAAAACGAATGGCCTTGCTGAAGTTTCCATGTGTTATAGTGGTGACATCCAGGATGGATCCCGCACAAAATATACCCTTGATTATTATAAAAAGTTTGCAAAGGAAATTGAAAACAGCGGGGCGCATATTCTTGCTATCAAGGACATGAGCGGCCTTCTAAAGCCATGGGCTGCCTACGAACTGATTGGTGAATTAAAACAAACCATTAAGATCCCCATCCATTTACATACCCATGATACTTCATCGCTTCAGGCTGCAACCTATCTCAAAGCCATTGAGGCAGGTGTTGATGTTGTGGATTGCTGCATAGGAGCAATGTCCGGATTAACATCGCAACCCAGTTTGAATGCAATAGTTGAAATGATGAAATTTCATGAGCGGGAAAATCCCTACAAGGCCCAGGTACTCAACCAGCATTCCACCTATTGGGAAGCGGTTCGCGAATTTTATTATCCATTTGAAAGTGGAATGAAAGCAGGCAGCGCGGAGGTGTTTTTCCATGAAATACCAGGCGGACAATATTCCAATCTTAAACCTCAGGCCGAATCACTTGGCCTTGGTGATAAAATTGAAGATATCAAGAAATCCTACCGTGAAGTGAACGAATTGTTTGGAGATATCATAAAGGTTACCCCGAGTTCAAAAGTAGTAGGGGATATGGCACTGTTCCTTGTTACCAATAATCTTACAAAAGACGATGTGCTGCTTAATGGAAACAATATCTCTTTTCCTGAATCCGTGATTTCTTTTTTTAAGGGTGATATCGGCCAGCCGGTGGGAGGTTTTGATCCGCAACTGCAACAAATCATATTAAAAGATGTAAAGCCTTATACGGAAAGACCTAACGAACATCTCAGCCCGGTAAACTTTGAAAAAGAATTTGAAGCGTTCAGGGAAAAATTTGACAACACAGTTAGTTTCACCGACCTGCTTTCTTACCTGCTATACCCTAAAGTTTTTGAAGCTTTTTATGCTAAGAAAAAGGAATATGGGGAAGTGTGGCACATACCAACCATTAATTTCTTTTATGGTTTGCATTCAGATGAAGAAGTATTGATAGAGATAGCCAAAGGAAAAAGCATTCTGGTACGGCTGCTTACTTACAGCGATAGCGATGCAGACGGAAAGCGTAAGGTATTTATGAGACTGAACGGGCAAACCAGGATCATTGAAGTGCAGGACAGGTCAATAAAAGTGATCAGCAGGGAAAATCAGAAAATAGAAAAATCAAACAACAAACATGTTGGCGCCCCGCTTCAGGGAAAATTATCACAGGTGCTGGTAAAAGAGGGCGATCAGGTGAAAAGAAACCAGCCGCTCTTTGTAATAGAGGCCATGAAGATGGAAACAACAATAGCTGCAACAACTGAAGGCAAAGTAAAGCAACTCACACTGCCCGCCGGCTCAATGGTAAAAACCGACGACCTGGTAATAGAGATAGAGTAATTAATTAAAAAAACCTGTCTGAATTCAGACAGGTTGTTTTATATTTTTAATATCACGCTGGTACTTAATCAGGTATTACCAAATGGCGTCGTTATGGATTAGGTGAACTTCTGCTGATATTGATCAGGGCTCTCCTGTTTCTTCCCCTTCCATCCGGATTGTCTCTTCCATTGAGCAATTCCATTTCTACCGGGCAGCAGGCACCAAAAGATTCAAAGGTGATCCTGTCAGGATCAATACCTTTTTGTATGAGATAGTCAGCACATGACCTGGCTCTTTTATCAGATAACCTGGCATTATATTCTACAGACCCTTTCCCATCTGTATATCCTGAGATCTGCAAGGTGGCAGATGTGTCTTCGGTAAGTATGTTATAGATGGAATCCAGTTTTGCCAATCCGGTTTCATCAATATCGCTCCTGTCAAAACCAAAATAAACAGTAACCACATTCTCTACTTTTATTACAAGCTTTTTTTCCATGCATAACGGGGCATTGAACAAAGTATCGGTGTGCCATGCAGTTTCATTTCTGCCTGCGATCATTGCTTTAGCTGTAGTATCAATGAACAGGTCCTTTGCCAGCGTAATATGATAATCTTTGTTTTCATCAAATACAAAGTTGTAAGCACCATCCGAACCTGTTTTTAACTGTACAATATTTCCTTCATTATCTTTTATGGTTAACTCAGCATCAGCAAGCGGTTCATTCAGCTTACAGTTGTATACCACACCGCTCATTATTTTTTTCTTGGGCGCTTTCATTACGTTATAGGTTGTGAGACAACAGGCTGCACCCCTGTCGGAGCTGAAGTAGGCATTATCGAGAATATTTTTACCTGTGGAATAGAAATAAACATCGTCTCTGGAAGAGTTAACAGGATATCCCAGATTGCCTGGTGTTTTCCATTCAGTGCCCCATCCTGTTGAAGAAAAGAGATCATATCCTCCCATTCCTGGCAGCCAGTCTGAAGAAAATACAAGAGTTCCGGAAGTTGCATGGTAAAATGGGGCTTGTTCGTTGCCTGATGTATTGATGGTTGTTCCGGCATTTACTGGGGTACCTGTTTTGCCATTTTCTAAAATGGGTGCATACCAGATATCAAATGAGCCCTGTCCTCCTTTCATATCAGAAGCAAAGAATAAATATTTGCCATCAGCGCTGCAAAAAGGTTGTTTACTGTTGAATCCCTGCTTATTGATGGAGGGCAGGAGCACTGGTTTGCTCCATCCATTTAAAGATTTTGTTGACAGATAGATAGAGGATACCTGTTCCCCATTCACATTTTTCCATTGTGTGAAATATAAGCGGTTACCACTTTGGTCCATGCTTGCAGTTCCCTGATTGAATGTTCCATCAAGGCCTTCTATCATCATTGGACTGGCAGCTTCGATGATGCCATTTGATAATGTAGTAATGAAAAGCCTGTTATGATATGGATTTTCACCATGAGCAACAGAATCAGCCTGTGTGCTTGTGATGAGGAACTGACCATTCATTGCAACGGGCGCAAAGTATCCTTTTTCTTTTCCCAGGTTGGAATGGAGTTGATTTACCCGGTAAAGAACCGTGTCGGGTCTTGCCAATTCCTTCCTGATGAAATTAATAGTTTCCTTTTCTTTCAGTGCTGATTGCTTTAAAGAATTTCCGTTAGAATAGTTTTGAATGAACTCCGTTACAGATTTACCGGCTTCTTCTAAATTACCGAGGCTTCGCTGACACACGGCATACCAGTATAAAGCAGATGAAAATGCTGAAGAATCTTTTTGAAAGCATTGTTTATATAATGCCGATGCTTCCATCCAGTAATTAGCAAGCCGGTAGCTTTCGGCCTGCCTGAATAAGATATCATTTTTGCTGTTGTACTTACCGGTTCTTCCTTCTGCGTTCCTGTTGGCATTCAATGGGAAATCGCTGGTTGATCTTGCTTTAACCGGAGGGTTCAGGAACTGGCCATACAGGCCGGCAGCGGTATAATAATCCCCGGCATTGTAATATTGATCTGCCAGCACCAGTCTTTTATCGGCCTGGCCATATACGTTTCCAAGGATCAGACATCCTGTTATGGCAAATAAAAACCGCGCTGCAGTAGTTATGGTTTTAACACTGGCCCTTGAAGAGCGTTGGTGTGTGGTGGTTGATAGAAAGGTATTCATAGTAGTATTGGTCAAACGTTGAATGAATTTGTTCATTTAGGTTACAATCGCGGACAGGGATTAAAATCAAAACTGCTTTTGATTGCTTTTCTCATGATGTAAGAGAAGCTGAGTTCAAAACTGTTTATGCTTCTTGTCATGGCTCCGAGTTTTGAGGTGTTCACATCATAACTCAATCCAACAAGAAAGTTTTTATAATCCACTCCAAAGTAAGGTGCAATAGCATCTTTGTAACGGTAATAAACTCCAACCATAACATCAGTTTCTTCATTCACAATCCTGCGGGCATATACGCCAAGCATGGTTTCTCTTGCATTTCCCTGCTGGTTATAAAGAAAATGAGGTACAATCGTGGTTCCTGCCATAAGGTTTAAGCTAACACCGCCATGAACCGTATAACGCATGGGAATAGTATTCAGTTCTGTACCCTGACTTGAGATGATCGGGTCGTTTGGTTTGTTGATATGAAAAAAGGAAATGCCTCCAAATACATTGAATTTTTTATTTGGGGATGCATCATAATACATGGCACCTGTACCCATATCCAAAGTAGTAGCTGAGGTAGCAGCAAAACTTTCAGTGGAAGGATTGGAAGCATTGTATCCTGTGATAGGGTTCCATTGTTCACCCCATTTGAATTTGGTCTGGTCAACACTTCTGTTGATCAGGCCTGCCTGCATGGCAAATACCACCCGGTGATTCTCATCCCTGCCAAATTTTACTCCGGTATAGGCTATTGAAGCATAGGTATTGAAATAATTGAATCCTGCATCACCTGCCGACTGGTTCATCAGGTTAACCCCCAGCGCAAGATTATTATTTGTTCTTGCATCGAAGGAGATGCCTCCGGTACGGTACGGATTTCCAATGCCGCCCCATTGGCTTCTGTAAATGGCAGAAACCCTGTAATCCCCATCACTGCTCCCTGTCATGGCTGGGTTGATATACATGGGATAAGTATAATTCTGGGTGAAATGAGGATCTGTTTGTGCAGCCAGCTGGTTCATGCTGCCCAGTAACAGGCTTGTGACAAAAAGAACAGACAGTTTCATTGGTTTATTTATCATTTTATTTAGGATATCGGTTTTCATAATGCATGTATTACATGGCTTATTAATCAGGTTGAGATAAGATCATCGCAATAAAGTAATGTAGCCTTTCAGTTTTACGGTACGTCCATCAGTTAAAACGGCTTCAAGTGCATAAACATAAACACCTACCGGTTGTGCCTTACCCTGGTGTCTTCCATCCCAGCCTTTATTCCGGTCTGTGATGCGTTCCACCTGTTCGCCCCACTGGTTGAAGATGCGCATATCAATTTTTACAATATAGTTACCGTAAACTTTCAGCAGGTCATTTTTGCCGTCGGCATTTGGCGAGAACACATTCGGTACAAATACATCTTTGATCAGTGCATTTACCGTAATGATATAAGTGACAGGTGCGCCGGCACAGCCATTGATGGTTGGGGTAATGGTGATAGTTCCGGTGATGGGTGTATTACCGGTATTGGTTGCTGTAAACGCAGGAATATTTCCGGTACCGGATGCAGCCAGGCCAATGGCCGGATTTGAATTGGTCCATGTAAAGCTTACTCCTGATGGTGAAACTGAAATGTTATTTACCGGAATGATGGAACCATCATTTACAGTTGTATCGGACTGGAATGATATTGCCGAAGCAACCGGCGTAACCGTTACTTCAAGCGTAGCAGTTGCCATTGCACACTGACCAGGTGCAGATGTAAATGTATACGTTCCGGATGCTGTGTTGCTGATAACCGCAGGATTCCATGTACCTGTAATTCCATTTGTAGAAGTAGTTGGTAAAACAGGAGCAGTATTGCCTGAACATAAGGTTAAAACAGTTCCAAAATCAAATGTTGGCGTTACCACCTGGTTTACCGTTACAATAAATGTAGCCGGTGCAAGACATTCTCCCGGTACAGGTGTTGGTGTAAATGTATAAACACCTGATGTTTGATTGCTTACAACTGACGGATTCCAGTTTCCGGCTAGTCCATTGTCAGATGTTGTTGGCAGCGTTGGAACGGTGCCACCAACGCAAATTACCTGACTGGTGCCGAAGCTGAAGGTTGGGATGGTATTAGGAGTAACTGATACAGTGAATGTTACAGCGGTGGCACAAACGCCTGTTGCCGGCGTAAAGGTATACACGGCAGAAGCCTGGTTATTTATTGTTGCCGGGCTCCAGGTACCTGCTATACCATTATCAGAACTGGAAGGTAAGGTTGGAACGGAACTTCCCGCACAAATAGATAGTGTAGGTCCAAAACTAAATACAGGTGTAACGTTGGCATTTACTGTTACTGTAAAAGTTGCAGATACTGCACACTGTCCTGCATCGGGCGTAAATGTATAAGTGCCTGAATTCTGGTTGTTAACAATAGCAGGACTCCAGGTACCTGTAATTCCATTGGTAGATGTATTTATCAATGCCGGAACCGATCCCCCTGAACAAATGGTAAGTGATGTTCCAAAATCAAATGAAGGTGTCAGGTTGGGATTAACCGTAACAGTGAAAGTTATTGTAGTTGCACAGATTCCTGCATCAGGAGTAAAAGTATAAACGCCTGAGGTCTGGTTGTCTATTGCAGCCGGGCTCCAGGAACCATTTACTCCATTATCCGAAATAGTTGAAAGAGCAGGCACAGAGGCGCCTGCACAAATAGTAAGCGTGCTTCCCATGCTAAACGTTGGGATGGTATTGGCAGTAACAGTTACAGTAAATGTTGTTGAATTGGCACACTGTCCGGAAGCTGGTGTAAATGTATACACACCTGATGCCTGGTTGTCAACTGTTGCCGGACTCCATGTTCCTGTAATGCCGTTTACAGATGTACTGCTTAGAGTTGGTACACCTGCCCCTGCACATATGGAAAGCGTTGTTCCAAAACTAAACGAAGGTGTTACAATCGGATTGACCGTAACCGTAAAAGTTGCGGTATTGGCACAGAGGCCTGCTGATGGAGTAAATGTATAAGTGCCTGATGCCTGGTCGTCAACAACAGCCG
>CBIHLW010000136.1:0-6944 GCA_966210755.1 uncultured bacterium | reverse complement strand
GGCATGGAAGGCCAGGCTTTGGAAAAAAGATTGCGATTCCCTTGATATTGCTTGTTTTGATGTTGCACAAAATGGAGCTTTTGTAATGCCTTTCTAGTTCCTACCTTTGCCCACCAAAGTAAAGGAAGCTCCCGAGCAATTAACCTCTTACATATTTTTATATAATATCTGTTTCCGGCCTTACATGAACCGGCAGGCAGATCATCAATTTAATTTATGAGCAAGAAGATCACATCTGCACTTATTTCAGTTTTTTATAAGGAAGGTCTGGAGCTCCTGGTTAAAGAACTGCACAACCAGGGAGTAACCATATACTCAACCGGAGGAACACAGAATTTCATCGAGAACCTCGCCATTGAAGTTGTGCCCGTTGAAGACCTTACCTCTTATCCATCGATATTGGGAGGAAGAGTAAAAACCCTGCATCCTTCCGTTTTCGGAGGCATATTGGGAAGAAGAAATAATGAACAGGATCTCATGGAAATGAAAGAGTTCAAAATACCTGTAATTGATCTGGTGGTGGTTGACCTCTATCCTTTTGAAGAAACGCTTGAAAAAGTAAGGTCAAAAGATTTTGAAGGCAATGAAGCAGAAGCGGAAAAAATGGTGATCGAAAAGATTGATATCGGAGGGCCCTCCATGATTCGCGCAGCGGCCAAAAATTATGCTGATGTTGCCGTGGTGGCTTCAAAAGACGATTACAGTGTACTGGTGGATATCCTTCAAAAACAAAATGGGGAGATCACGCTTGAACAGCGAAGGGAACTGGCAGCAAAGGCATTCCGTATTGTTACAGACTATGACCTGGCCATCAACAATTATTTCCATCCTCATAAACCTTTACATGTACTGGGCGCAGGAAAAGAAACCATACTCCGTTATGGTGAGAATCCGCACCAGCATGCTGTTTTTTATGGTAACCTGCAGGATTGTTTTGAACAGCTTCACGGGAAAGAAATCTCTTATAACAACCTGGTAGATATTGACGCAGCTATCGAGCTTATAAAGGAATTTAAGTCCACCACTTTTGCTATTATCAAACATACCAATGTATGTGGCATAGCTATGCGGGAACAAACTGAAGAAGCCTGGAAGCATGCTTTGCAGGGTGATCCGGAAAGTGCATTCGGAGGTGTGCTTGTTTGTAATGCACCCATTAACAGAACCACCGCCGATGCCATCAATGAAATTTTCTTTGAAGTTTTGATCGCACCCTCATTTGATCATGATGCGCTGCAAATACTAAAAGGAAAGAAGAACAGGATCCTGTTACAATTAAAAAATACAAATACAACAACGGTGGTTTATAAAAATGCCGTGAACGGAACACTGCAACAGGGAAAAGATGTTATTAATTTCGAAAAATGGGAAGAAGCAGGCGCCAGACCTACAAATGAAAAAGAAAAGGAAGACCTTTTATTCGCTAATATAATTTGCAAGCATCTGAAATCAAATGCAATTTCGCTGGTAAAGAATAAACAGCTTATTGGAAAAGGCTGCGGACAAACAAGCCGGATTGATGCACTCAGGCAGGCCATAGAAAAAGCAAGGCAATTTAATTTTGACCTGGAAGGTGCGGTAATGGCAAGCGATGCCTTCTTTCCATTTAATGATTGCGTACAAATGGGACATGAAGCAGGCATTGCAGCATTCATCCAGCCCGGTGGATCTATAAGAGACAAAGACAGCATTGATTATTGCCTGGCCCACAATTTGGCCATGGTGATCACAGGCGTAAGACATTTCAGGCATTGACGAACGTGAAAAATTTATATAAACGTGATTGTTACTGAAATTCTGAATCCTGTTACTTTATACGCTTCCTTCGTCAGCGCATGCTTTTGAACTTTGAACTTTAAACTTTAAACTCCTGACTCCTGACTTCTATCCCCCATGCACCCCGATCCCACACCTCCCAGGTCCATACGCTCCGACGCACAGAATAATCTGAATGTGGCCATACGTTACATCGGTTATCTGAATCCTCTGACCATACACAAAAAGGGGACAAAAGCTAAAGCGTATTTTGCACTGGCCATGGTTTGTTTTTTCTGGGGCACCACATGGATTGCTTCACGTGAAGGTGTGCAGTATATGCCCGCTGTTGAACTGGCAGGTATCAGGCAGTTCTTTGGCGGTCTATGTTATGTTGTTTTTTTCTTTTTTAAGAAAGCGGAATTACCAAAAGGAAAGGAATGGGGACCGATACTGATCCTTAGCTTTTTGAATTTCATGTTGAGTAATGCTTTATCAACCTGGGGTGTGCAATATATTTCAGCAGGACTTGGATCTATAATCGGTGCCATTTTCCCCTTGTGGCTCGTGATCATAGGATTGTTTGGCACCAGAACCAGATTAAAACCCAAAACGGTCATTGGTTTGCTTATGGGTTTTACAGGTATTTGTGTGATATTTTATCAACACCTGCACGATTTCCTTAATCCCGAATTCCGTTTCGGTATTTTTCTTTCTCTTGCTTCTACCTGGTCCTGGGCGTTTGGAACCCTGTACACAAAACAACAGGCTGCTAATTTCAATCCTTACTTCAGTCTGGGTTTGCAAATGGTTATTTCCGGAATTGTACTGATATCCGGATCATTTTTAACAAACAACGCGGTTGCCTTCGATGCCATTCCCTGGCAATCCTGGGTGGCCATTAGCTATCTTGTAATTTTCGGATCCGTTATATCGTTTATAGCATATTTATATGCACTGCAAAATCTGCCAACGGAACAGGCTTCGCTATATGCATATATCAACCCTATTGTTGCCGTAATATTCGGAGCACTAATATTTGGTGAGATACTAACAGGTTTTATTATCGCAGGTGTATTGATAACCTTATACGGTGTTTATCTTGTGAACAGGCAAACGCTGAAGATCAACCGGGAACAGTAATTGTTTTTACGAACTTTTCATATACTTCTTTCCATCCTTTAAATTCACCGGAACTGCCTAAAAAACTATTGTGCCAAATGGTGATCAGTCGGCCATTTACAGATTTAACCGCCATGTAATAATGCATGAGTTCTTCAAATGCTTTTTCGGGTGCCATGTTTTGTTCATAAAATGAATTGGCATCCATAAAGCAGAAAGGATGAATGAGTAAGGCCGATTGTTTATCCTCTTTGATGTCAAACCAGAAGTACGCATCTGTGAAAGAGGCCCTGAAACCGTTGATGCTTCCATATCCCATTGAATATTCATGAACGATCCCAATATCCATGAGGTGACGGTAAGTAAAAGGAAGGTGGAACCGTATATAATGTTGCCTTGAATTCAAAATTTTCTGACCACATATTTTCTCCAGTTCATTTTTCTCTTTTGCGATTAGTACAGGCTGATCGCCACTTTGCCATGATGGATGAAGGCCTGTAGCATATTTAGCTGTGATATATTTAATAAGCTGTACGAGTTCGTGGTTATGAACATCAATATTTTTATCATACGGCCCCTGTTCCATTGCCATCAAAAAAAAGTAAACCGGCTTAATTCCGGTTACACTGTGCAATTGATCCATCCATGCATAAGCATCGTAAGGGTCATCCATTTTCTTTTTAATGACACGATACCGGCATAGGGCCTCACTGAATTTCAATTTCAACAACAATAATAAAATTGAACCTGCATTTCTTTTCAAACCCTTATTCCGGTAAACCCAGGCCATGTCTATATCATAAGTTGGCTGAAAGGAAAACGCCCTGGCCGGATCTTCAAACTGAGGATATTTCTCCTTCAATAAATTCCTGAAATCCTCAAACCAGATATTCACTAAAGGCAGGTGAAGAAAGTTTTCTTTATATGCAAGTGAATTAACATGCCCATACCTGCCATAAGCGTCCTTTTCATAAGGCAGATATTCTTCGTATCTGGAAATCAGGTAAAATGTTGCAGCGAAAATGTCAAAACCAGCTTCGCCCTCCGTTTTAAAAAAAGCTTTATAGTTATTATGTTCAAAACAATCAATTTTCACTGGTCTTACTGTTGTTTCAAACAAAAGAACATGGGAATGAATAAATATTTCGCCGGGCTGCAGCCGGTGATAGCTATAATTGATCTTTATCAGGGAAGGAGTATCCAGATACCGCTCTTCATCAAAGATCAACTTGAAAGGAAGTCCAAAGTACCTGGAAAGAAGATCAATAATATATTGAAGACGGTTGCTTGTACTGTGACTAAAAACCAGAACCTCACGAGTCATGAGTTTTTATTTCTTTCTTTCCACAATTGGTTGAATGATTTTTTGGAGAAGGCAATTTCACTCCTGTTCTTTTTCCAGTCTTTAACAAAAGTATTGACCACCCAATTTTTTACAGGAGCTGATCCCATGTTCATTAAACGCCGGTTTAGCATGGCCCTTTTCCAGAATTTCCAGGCCATTTTTTCTGAAAAATCAGCATGGCCCTTTTCTACGGTCTGATTCCTGTTTTCCAGTAATAGTTCATGGAGATTGATCCTTACCGGGCAAACCTCGGTACAATTACCACAAAGAGAAGAAGCATAGCTTAGATGGTTCCATGAGTGCATGTTCTTCAGATGTGGAGTGATAACGGAACCAATTGGACCGCTATAAGTAGTTTCATAAGCATGTCCGCCAATATTTTTATAAACAGGACAGGCATTTAAACATGCCCCACATCTTATGCAATACAGGGCTTCTCTTGTTTTCACATCAGCAATCAGATTTGTTCTGCCATTGTCAAGTAAGATTACATACATTTCCTCCGGACCATCCGTTTCATTTGCCTGCCTTGGACCAGTTATTATTGAATTGTAAACTGTAAGTTTTTGACCAGTACCATAAGAAGAAAGCAGGGGCCAGAATAATGCCAGGTCGGTTAATGAAGGGATCATTTTTTCAATACCGGCAATCACAATATGTGTCTTTGGCCAGCTGCAGCTTAGCCGACCGTTACCTTCATTTTCGGTAATGGCAATACCACCAATATCAGAGATTAGAAAATTAGCGCCCGTGATCCCTATTTCGGCTCCGGTATATTTTTTACGTAGCTTCTCTCTTGCAACCAGCGTAAGTTCCGAAGGCGTCAGGTTAGGAGGAGTGCCTAATTTATTGGCAAATAATCTGGCCACATCCTCCTTGCTCTTGTGCATGGCCGGTGTAACTATATGATAGGGCGGTTCATCGTCAAGCTGTTGAATGTATTCTCCAAGATCTGTCTCTACGATCTCTATATTATTTTTCTCTAAAAATTTATTGAGGTGTATTTCTTCAGTTACCATGCTTTTGCTCTTCACAATTGAAGTGCACTTTTTTGCCTCGCAGATCTTCAGTATTTCATTTAGGGCCTCTTCGCCGGTTTCGGCCCATATAACTTTAGCGCCCCTGTTTTTAATACATGTTTCAAAATTTTCAAGTTGCTTATCGAGCGATTCAATTGCCTGCCATTTTACATTCTTGGCCTGTTCCCTTGCAAGCATTACATCGGTAAATTGCTGCTTGCCCACAGGAACAACAGCGTTGTATCTTGAAATATTAAAATTGATCTTTCTGCGGTGATCCCTGTCTGCAGCCTTGATAGTACTTTTTGCTATGAAAGAAGAAGCGTTTTCAGACATTATTTTTTCTTTAGTCCTTCATCATCAAAATGCTCTACAGCAACCTGGTGAAGTGCATTATAAAAATCATCTCCAAATTTACGGACGATAGCTTCTTTAAGAAAAACATAAACCGGCATTTTTAATTTTTTGCCCAGGGCACAACCTGGTTTACATAATACATCCCGGGGTTCATAGTTCACATTGGTATATGTTTTACTTTTTGATATCCTGATTGGATACAAATGACAGCTGACAGGTTTTTTCCACCCAAGTTTACCATCATAATATGCGGCTTCTATGGCGCATTTAATAATGCCCTGCTTATCCCTCACACCATAGGCGCAGATCTTTCCATCTATAGTAGGCGTAACCCATCCAAACTCACGGTCATAAACATATTTACCCTGTCTTTCAATTTCTTTCAAACCTTCTTTGCTCATATAAGGCCTGATATCATCATAATGTTTATCGATTATTTGTTTTTCTTCTTTTTCCAAAGGGGCACCGGCGTCCCCGTCTTCACAACATCCGCCTTTGCATTTGTGCAGGTCGCAAACAAATTGCGCTTCAATAACATCATCACTTATCAAAACATTGTCAATAGCAATCACAGGTGAAATTTTTGCAAAGGTAAATGCAGATCCCGAGCATTGGCGGTAAAATTAATTGTGCCTTATCCATTTTAAAACTCACCCGGAGCCTGAATATGCTAAGGTGAAGGAATCAAATGATGCCCACTTCCCGGGTTATTTCCATTTCAGGGTGTTTATGAGGTGTACAACATCTTTTTTAAGAAAGTCGTTTACAGGCTGCAAGGAGTCGGCATTGGGAGTTGCATTAAAATACAAAGCCCCTCTCAGGAAATGTTTGTTTGAATCCGTTATAAAAAACTGGTTACCGGTAGCGGCATTCCCTTTGAGCGTAAAGTAAACACCACCATAGCCGGCAGGAGTGGTAAAAGGTTCGGGCTGAATGGCTGATGCCTTATAGGTATGTTGTTTATAGGACATGGTAAATGCATCATTTACCAGGGAATCAAATTTATTGAACCCGATATCCTTATAACTCAGATGAATGCGGCCATTGAACCGGGGAAATTCGATATTGATCCAATAATCATTTTCTGTTTTCTGGTCAAAGAAAAGAGAGTCTTTTACCACTGTTCCATATACAGGATATTCAAAACTATAGGGATAGGCAGGCTGATCAAACACCTGATATTTTTTTTCCGGAAGTTCAATTTTGAAATAACCCCTGGGTTTTTGAACATAATCGGTGTTACAGGAAAACAACAGGCAACAAATAATGATCAGTGAAGCATGTGTAATAATTGTACATTTCGGCATAATTAACCAGTAAGCAGGTTTTCTTATTTTCATAGCCAG
>CBIHLW010000135.1:0-6962 GCA_966210755.1 uncultured bacterium | reverse complement strand
ATACCAAAGTTTACTGCAATGATCCTCTTTATTAATTCCCTGTTTAGTACGAAATCGGTTTTCCTGATCTTATTTCCTTTTCTTATTGCTTCGAAAGTAAACGCACAAAAAGTTGAACTGCCACTTAAGGAACATGATTGGTTTTCACAAGATCTTAGTTTTATTGCCGAAACCCCAGGCATCATATATTTATCTTCTACCGAAGCGGTTCAACCTGTAACCATCGGTGAGAAAGATTACGGAGTGGTAAAAGTTGATAATAACGGGAAAGAGATCTGGAAGGTAGTAATACCCGGGCCTATAGTAGGATTAGGTAAAACTGACAATGATATTTTAGTGGCTTATGAAGAGGAAAATAGAAAAAAATACGCAATTCACACAATGATCCTGGCAGGACCTAATGGAAAGAAAATCGGGGAAACAACAGTGTATGAGGATGGTGGCCAAAGTGTACATAAGGTTGAAAGTGGAAACAATAAAGACGGGACACTAAAACATTTATTGATCAGGGAAACCTCCCTTCCATACGGTACATATAGTTTTTCAACCTATAGTAAGAGCCGAAAAACAAAAGAATCTTCCGCTATATTATTTGATTTGTCTGGCAAACAGTTGAGAAACGTTTCAGTTAACATACCCCCCGAATCCTATTATGTTGGCAGTGTAACAAATTTTAAGGGTGAACTTTTTACCTGTTATTACATGGAAAAGGAATTGGTTGTGGAAAAATTCGACAGTACAATAAAGTCTATTAGGAAATTACAAACAGCACTACCAATTCATAAGCTAGCTGATTTGTCAACGATTTTATATGCTGATCCGGCCAACAACCAACAGGTTTGGATTACGGCTACTTATAGGAATTCAGGTAAGGATGAAGTCCGGCAAACGCTTGGTTTTAATTTCGAGTCAAAAAAAATAATATCGTCAGATGAAGAATTGCTCAATAAGGATTTTTCCAATTCAATAGGAATGACCGAAGTAAAAGATATTCAACGTGCTAACCTGAGGAAAATTTCCAATTTGAAACCGGTGGGTTTAATCTCAACAGATGATAATGTCATTGTACTGGAACAGATAGAATACACACAGGAACATGGGCCAAGAGGATCTCTGCGTTATCTTACGCATGGTTTGATCATCAGTTTTTTTGATAAAAATCTCAGAAAAAGAAAATCCATTGGTTTTAGCAAATGGTATGAAGGTTTTCGGGGAATAGGATTGACTGTGGGTTATTACACTAATGGAACAAAATTATTCTTTGCAACTCCGGCAATGGGCTTGCAATCATATACCAATTTATTTGGTATTGTTGATCTAAAAAGCAAGAGCTTCGAAAAAATCATTCCCCTGGATAATGGCCATCTCGGTAATGATAATACCATTGAAGGTGGTGCTACCTTCTGGTTTAAGGACAACGCCCTGATTAGTTATGTAGTTTCAAAAGATGGCTTTTTTTCTGTTCCATCTTACAAACAGGCCTTACAAAAAATCTCATGGTAACCTGCAGGTAGTGGATAAAGTGGATGAACAAAAGAAATTTATATTTGAAACCCCTAACTAACACATGGCACTATGGACTGGAAACAATAATTAACCGGCACTTTGTTAGCTCAAAGCTTAGTCATTAATTCAGCATCGGGCTTTTATTCATCATGCTGGTCCTGGATTCGAAATAGATCTGTTCAAAACTCCTGGTTTCATATTCATTGATCCTCCTGAAAAACCTGGAAGGGTCAATGCCTTCAACTGATTTAAAACCGCAGGCTTCCATGATCTCCTTTGTTGCGGTGATCGTCTTTGAATGAAAACTGGCTACCCTTACTTTTTTGTCTGCCGGATCCAGTCCCTTATATAATGCCGGGTTCTGGGTGGCCACGCCCACCGGGCACCTGCCGCTATCACAGATCAGTGCCTGTATGCAGCCGAGCGACATCATCATGCCTCTTGCACTGTAACAGGCGGAAGCGCCCAGGGATAATACTTTTAGTATATCAAACCCGGTAATGATCTTTCCTGCTGCCAGGATCTTAATATGCCCGGACAGGTTAGCATCTTCCAGCGATTGTTTTACAAATGCCAGCGCTTCGTAAAGCGGCATGCCAAGATGGTCGGTGAATTCAAGAGGCGCAGCACCCGTACCGCCTTCGGCTCCGTCAATAGAAATAAAATCAGGAATGATACCGGTATTGATGATGGCATTGCAGATGTCGGTAAATTCCTGTTTATCGCCAATGCATATTTTGAAACCAACCGGTTTGCCTTCTGAAAGTTCTCTCAGGTACTGGAGAAAGGTCATCATTTCAATGGCGTTTTTAAATTCGCTATGGCTGGTAGGGGAATGCACCGTGGTACCCGGAGCCACCAGGCGGATGGCTGCAATTTCCGGTGTGTTCTTCGATGCCGGTAAAATGCCGCCATGTCCGGGCTTGGCGCCCTGTGATAGTTTCAGTTCGATCATTTTTACCTGCGGCCGCAGTGCATTTTTCCTGAATGCAGTGGGATCAAAACGGCCTTTTTCATTCCGGCAACCAAAATAGCCGGTACCGATCTGCCATACCAGGTCTCCACCTTTCAAATGATAAGAGCTGATACCGCCTTCTCCGGTATTGTGTGCAAATCCACCCAGTTGAGCGCCTTCGTTTAGCGCTTCAATGGCGGTTTTACTTAGCGCTCCATAGCTCATGGCGCCAATATTATAAATGCTGGCATGATAGGGCTGGAGACACTGGTGATTTCCAATCCATACCCTTAGATCTTTTTCCTCCAGCTGCACAGGATAAATGGAATGCGACGTCCATTCATAACCGGGCCTGGTGGGATCTGCCTGCATGCCAAAGGCAACGGTTTGTTTTTCGTTTTTCGACCGTTGATAAACAATGGACCGCTGCCGCCTGTTGAATGGTTTTCCATCAAGGTCAGATTCAAAAAAATACTGGCGCATTTCAGGCCTGATGGATTCAAACAAATAACGGAGGTGTCCCACCACAGGAAAGTTCCTGATGATGGCATGCCTGGTTTGTAAGGCATCGCGAAGGGCAAGCAGTAAAATAGGGAAGGTGATGATCATTGTCCAGTACCAGCTGCTGCTTATGAATAAACCAAGGGCTGATACTATTACATTCAGCAATAAAATTGTTAATACAATCATCATCCTTACGGACAGATTCGGGCGTTTCATATGTATAAATTGAATTCCAGTTATTTTATGAACTGGTTAATATGTTTTTGTTCTGAATGGAGTGTTCTTTTCCGGCTTATGCTGCTGAAGCATAACACCAAAGCTATCCCGGTTTTAGTTCCGGGATGAAGTATTAAAGTCCTTAAAGGAAGAGAAATAATAAAGCGATGAACAGAAGGGAAAAAACTCAGTAAATGAACAGGTATAACTATCCGTGGTATCCAGCAAAACTTGCCGGAAGTGTATACTAAGATCCATATGTGAACGGATGCCTGTCATTGGAAAACAAAATTAATCTTTATAAAATCTTTATTTGCACGATTTGGTTGCAATCCTGTTAAAACAGGTGGTTCACTCCAGCTTTTCAGCATGTAACTGGGAAACAGCCATTACCGTGAAATATCTTTTCTTTCCAGGGGTTTCCCAGGATATATCTTCACCTCTTTTAAAACCCAGCAAAGCTTTTCCGATTGATGAAAAAACGGAAACCCTGCATTTCCTGTGGTCACTTTGTGCGGGTAATACAAGGGTATAGGTATAATTTACCCGCGCCATCTTATCTCTGATTATAACTTTTGAATACAGCCTGATGGTATCCCAGGGAAAATCCCCGGCAGGCAGGATGTTCGCGTGTTTAATGGCACCGATCCATTCAGCCATGCCAGCCTGGCCCATCAACTGCTTTTCGTGGTTTTTAATATAATGCATCAATTCATTGAAATCTTCATCCGTAAGAATGAGTTGATTCTTTGTTTCAGTAATCATTTTATCCGGTTTAAAGTATTAGAAATGCCTTACCCGCGGTGTGCAGGTAAAATATCAGTAGTGATACCTTGTCCTTGCTAATTAGCAGGACAGAGAAGCATTGAAGACCTTTAAACTGGAATAATAATAAAGATGGGAACAAAAAGGTTGAAACTCAGTGAATGAACAGGCATCACCATCCTTCATATCAGAAGTGACGGGGAGAGAATAATGATGATATTGATTTCCTGTTTGCATGAATGGCAAACATAATCAATAAATGATGAATAAACATTTCGCTCATGGGCGCCATGAAAAACGGATCACTGAGGGCATGAGAAACACGATGGTCAATGAGAAAGGTTTGGGACTAGTTCATTGTTAAATGTTTCCCTGCACTTCGTGCTCCATTTTGTTCTCCGTGTAACTCAATTGTATCATATCATTCCATTGTATGTGTAACCTAATTACTCCATACCATAATTCGCTTGTTCTCACGTTTATCCTCTTAGTTCGCCGACAAATAATTATAATCCTTCAGCAACACCTCCAAAAATTCAAATGGCGAAAGGGTTGTCTGGATCTTCAAATGATTTTTGATCTTTTCGCTGGCCATTTCTGCAAGGTTATAGTCGCCTTTTTTTCTTGCGGTATCCAGAATTCCTTTTAATGAATTCATATCACGGTCGCTGAGTTGCATTACCTGTGGGAAGGATGGAACATAGTTATCGGCAACCTGTAAGAACACGGTATCTTCTATGGTATGTTTTTCGGTGGCTTTGATCAGCAGGGTATGCGCCAGCATATCGCCAAGCCGTTGGTTTTTCTTACTTGTATTCACCAGAATGATATCAGTAATGAATAACCCTAGTGGAATACCAACCCGCCAGAAATTCTCTGGGTTTCCACCTCTGCCGGCCGTTTCAACTATCAGTATCAATATGATCACAGCCATCAGGTCTGAAGTTCTTATCAGCCAGCGGATCACATACTGGCCAATGCCGGGCTGGCCGCCATTTTCATTGACCACCCTGATCTGCATGATCTTTTTACCAAAACTCTGTCCGTTCATGGTGGCTTCGCAAATGAGATGATAGGCAAGGAATGGTATCAGGAAGAGCAGCAATACCACCCACATCATTTGTTCATTTACAGATGTTGATAATGATTCAATGATGGCTATGCTGATCCTTGTATAAATAAACAGGATAACAATATCAATACACCATGCTGCCAGCCGCCGCAGGAAGGAGGCTGCGGGAAATTCCAGTTCAATATTAAAATTTGTCATGATACGGATCACGGACATGCAGGTAATTTGGAGTTAAATTAAGATTAAAAGGTTAAAAGAAGTTAAAGAGGGTAGTTAAGAGGAAAAAAGCGAGAAAGGGGTTAAAGAATTTGATCTATCTGTGTAAAAGTTCATTTTTTAAATAAAGGGTCCGTAAATTAAACTGTGTCTGAAATTATTGACCGTACCCGGTTTTCCTCTTTTTCTCTTTTAACCTCTTAGCCCTAATTTGCCGGATCGCACCATTATAGTATTTTACAATCCTAAACAGGGGGCATTGAGAGAAGGACTGTTCATCAAAAAAAACAAGAATCGGTGGGAAAAACTGGAGGCAGAGGCGCCTTCAACACCCGATGAAATGGCCAGGGATTTCACCCGGCTGGTGGATGATCTTGCCTATGCCAAAACATTTTATCCCACCAGCAGGGTTACACGCTATATCAATTCACTTGCGGCTCGAATTTACCTTCGCATTTACCGCAACCGGAAGGAAGAATCCAACCGTCTGGTGAAATTCTGGAAATATGATGTGCCATTTACTGTTGGCAAACATTACAGAACCATACTTGTAGCGCTGGTCATTTTCTGGGTGTTCTTTGCCATTGGTTTTTTTTCATCCTCAAAAGATCCGGCATTTGTGAGTGAAGTACTGAGCGAAGAATATGTTCGCATGACGGAAGAAAATATCCGCAATGGAAATCCGTTCGACGTGTATGCCAACGAGAATTCATTTGTGATGTGGATCAGCATCATGATCAATAACATTCTTGTTTCGTTCAATTATTTTTTCCGGGGGATACTTCTTGGTATTCCCAGCCTCACGGCATTGGGATTTGAATCAGTAAGGATAGGCGCTTTTGAAGAAATGTTCTTTTCCAATAACCTGGGAGGCCAGGCGGTGGTAACGGTATTGATCCATGGCATGCTGGAACTCACCGCCATAATCATTGCCTGTGCCGCCGGTGTGATCATGGGAACCGGTTATCTTTTTCCAAAAACAGGAAGCAGGTTTGCTGCTTTCCGCGAAGGGGTGAAGGATGGCGTAAAACTGGTGATCGGGCTCATACCTGTATTTGTGATCGCTGCCTTTTTTGAAGGCTATATTACCCGTCATTATAAAATGCCATTGCCAATGAGTGTTGCCATACTTTCCGTATCTGCCCTATTCATTACCTGGTATTTTATCCTGCTTCCCATTAAATTAAGAAAACAATTAAATAAGGCAGTGGAGATGCCCCTTCATGGTTAAAGTTTTTTCATACCTGTTGTTTCTAGGGATGCTCACCCTTCCATCTCCGCTTCCGGCGCAGGATTATGGAGTACAGGACAGTTTATATATTGAAGAAAATCTGAGGCAGGAAGAGGATGAACTGCAAAGGTCCGGTTCGTATTTTAACGTTCGGGAACAGCCGAAAAAGATCAGTGAAAGAAATATTGAAGAAGAGAAAATTCATTCTATCAAAACGGAAGAAGACTATTGGTATGCCGACCTTCAACCGGAAAAGAAAAAAGAAAAGCCGGAGCAAAAGAATTTTTTGCAGGGTGATTTTTTTAAAACCCTGTTCTGGATCCTGCTCACCGGTGGATTTGCAGCTTTACTGATCTGGTTCCTGGCATCAGGGAATATCAGTTTATTTAAAAGGAGAACACAGGTAAATGATGAAGAGGAGGATGCACTGGCCGGAGCGGAGGACATATTTGCATTGAACTATGACCGGGATATTGAAAAGGCGGTGAATGGCGGGA
>CBIHLW010000134.1:0-7056 GCA_966210755.1 uncultured bacterium | reverse complement strand
GGGCATGAAGGGAGAGATAATGCAATGAATCTTTCGCTAAAAAATTATATTTAAAATTCAATAACAGTCAAAAGCCAATAACAGTGGTAGTAAGAAGCCATATCCCTGCTGTCAGAACATAAATGGCATGAACATTTGTTTTCCGGCTCCTGACAATACTCGCTGAAATATTGATCAGGTAAACAATGATGGCGGCATTGATAAGCAATGCGCCGGTCTGGGCTATGATTCCGAAATTAAACTGATAGAATGACCAGACCAGCATGGGAATACCGGAAGCAGCAAAATAAAAACTCAGGGAGGCCAGTACATTACTTTCAAGTCTGGATTCAATAAGCACCGGCACCAGTTGATGACTGGCGCCAAGAATGATCATGGTACCCCAGCCCAGTGCCATCGAATGCGTTATGGCCAGGGTATGCGGATGAAAATGATGCGTGGTAAAGGCATCTGTTGAAAAGAAAAGCAATACAACGGAAATAAAAAAAGAAACAGAAGCAAACACATAAAAGGGAAGCACCACTTTGTGTGTTGTGTTTTGTATGGGGTTTGTATTGCCAGCAACTGTGATCATATTATTTCCTGAATACAATCAAATGAACATGGCCTTCATTTAATTCATTGATACGGTATTCAAAATTTCTTTGTGCAAGTTCCGGAAGCAGAAACACCGGGATCCTTTTATGGTAGATGTACAGGGCATGGTTTTCCGGCAAATGTTCAAGGGATTCCATAATGGCCATCATCGGCCCGGGCATCTCAAGATGCCTGACGTCCAGCTCAACCATTTTTCCGGTATATGCCAGCACACATTCATTCCAGTTGCCTGTTACAACGGCTTCTGTCTTCAAATGATTGGCGCTGCCTTCGCTGTTATAGAAATAAGAATCTGTCTGCTCCTCATTTTCCCGCACCACATATGATAAAAAGCCTCTTTTTTCCAGTAATAAAATGAGTGGCGTTGGTTCAAACGTGTTGATGATCCTTAAAACCTGTCCGGGCCTGACCGATTTAACCGTTTGCATGATGATATTGAGCGGATCCCTGCCAGAATTTAGAATGGGCCGTACATCAAGATCAATCATGCTTTCCTTATTCAGATGATTCATGAAAGAAGGTACCGGCTTTTTACCGGAAGATGGTTTTATTTCCTGGCGGTCAATCTCAAAACCTAATGGTTCAAGCCTGGAAAAAAAATCCTGCACTGTACATCCACCCATTTTCGATGCAGCATCCAGTGAAGTACGGCCGGCCAGGAGTTTGCGCAATAAGGGATTTCTGAGTTTTTCAAACTTCGGACTCATGCCGGTGATCACATCCAAAGCCAGAGGCTCATGTTTTAAAATTGCAGCAATTTTTGTATTTGCATTGATCAGCATCCTTATTCAAAGATTTGGTTGAAAATCTGGATCTCCCCTGCAACGTCAGTATAGATGCTAACCGCTTCTTTTTTATTTTCCGTTTGTTTCAGGTTCTTTACTTTGGCCATCAAAGGTTCCAGCCATACATGCAAGGCATCATGATCAGCACCTTTCATCCGGCATTCACTTACCAGTTTGTCAAGCCCTGCATGTAATTCTTCTGCCACAATTTTATACGGGCCTAAAGTGGTATCTGAACCGGGCTGATTATTTTTAATCACCTGCTCCAGGAGATGAACATTATTTTTTGTGCTTTCATCGGCTGTCCATTTTTTGCCTTCATTCAATTGAATTTCCTTTTGAAGGTGATCTTTTTGCAGATCTGTTTTCGTATCCAGCCCTGCTATTTCATCATTGCATGCCCACAACAGCACCAGAGCTGACAGAAGGACCAGGAAGTATTTCATGCTTTATTTTTTTCGTTTTTTGAGTTGGCTGAATAATTAACCGGAGCGACTGGTCGTAGGTAAAGTATTGCCATGTCCAGTTGATAAAGATCAGAAGCCTGTTCTTTACACCAATGATCGACATCAGGTGAACCATCATCCAGCAGATCCACGCAATAAAACCCTTTAGTTTTATTTTACCCATCTCAGCTACGGCAAGGTTTCTGCCAACGGTGGCCATACTGCCCTTGTCCTTATAGGCAAATTCAACCAATGGTTTTTTCAATTCAAGATTTTTCAAATTCTTTGAAAGCAGCCTTGCCTGCTGAATAGCAACGGGCGCAACCTGGGGATGAGCTTTGGGAAACAGTTCTGAAGGCATAGAAGCAATATCACCAATGGCAAAAATGTTTCCGGTAACCCGATTATGCCTGTCAACCAATATGCGTTTGTTTGGCTGAATGAAACTGGCCGATAGTCCGGGTATGTTGTTACCCCTGATCCCGGCTGCCCATACCAGGCAACGGCTATAAACAAACTGGCCATTGCTCAGGTTTACTTTATCCCCATCGTAGGATCTGACAGAAGTATTGGTGAGCACATTTACACCAAGCTTTTTCAAATACAGCAGCGTATTGTCTGAAGCTTCACCGCTCATGCCATTTAATAAACGTGGTGACGCTTCAATCAGACAGACATTCATTTTACTGAAGTTGATCTCAGGATAATCTCTTGGAAGTATCTTATTTTTCATTTCTGCTATAGATCCTGCCAGTTCAACTCCTGTTGGTCCACCTCCCACAATAATGATATGGAGAAAGGATTCCCTTTCCCTGTCTGATGTAGAGATCAGTGCTTTTTCATAATTCTGTAAAAGGGTATTGCGTAACAACAATGCTTCTGAAACTGACTTCATTGAGAATGCAGTTTCTTCAAGTTCATCCAGGTTGAAATAATTAGTTGAAGCGCCATTGGCCATTACCAGGTAATCGTAAGGAACCTTTCCAATGGTTGTGGATACAGAATTTTCAGCTGCATTCACCGAAATCACTTCAGCAACCCTGATGAACACATTCTTATGTTTTTGAAATAATTTTCTTAACGGGAAGCAGATACTGCTTGGTTCCAGACCTGCAGTTGCCACCTGGTATAATAAAGGCTGGAACTGGTGGTAGTTATTTTTATCTATCAGTACCACCTGGAAATACCGGGATGAGAGTTTTTTTGCAAGGGTAAGTCCCGCAAAACCGGCACCAATAATAACAACGCGTTTCTGGTTATCTGATATGTCAGGGATTTCCATAAATGTAAAGTTTAGGCCCTTAAAAAAGTATAGCAGGTTCTGTTGATTCAATTGCAGCAATGAACAACAAAACCTGCTCAATAGCTACTGGTTATCTCATTTCCTTTTCCATTTTCAGGGCTTTTGGAAAAAGAATATTGTTTTCAAGATGGATGTGAATAAAGAGGTCGCCTTCAAATTCTACCATCATCTTAAAGAATAATTTATAACTGGCACAGGCATCATCCGGCACAGCATAACCATTACTCAGTTCTCTGATCTTAGCCAGGTAGCCACCTACTGCTTCATGCTCATGTTCCATCATGTGGATGGGATTTTCAACTGTTCCGAATCCGGCTGATGGAACAGGCTGGCCATTATTTCTGGCAGTAAACAACTGTTTGATAAATGGGAAAAGTACATTTTCCTCTTTGTGCATGTGGTCCGTCATCTCAGAAACAATAGCATCTACAAGATGATAAATGGCAATCAGTTCAGGATGCTGGTTGCCGTGAACATTACCCACTTTGGTTGCATAAAATTTTAATTCCGGCAGGGTCTTCCTAACATAACCATGGTGGGTATTCACAATATAATCGGCCAGGAAATCCAGGTTCCATTCATCATAATTCAATGGCCTTGATACATGGTTCAATTCTGAATTCCTTAATTCCTCTTCCACTTTAGTAACATCAATTCCTTTTTCCGCACAGGCCTGCTGAACAGTTTTCTTTCCGCCGCAACAAAAGTCAAGACCATATTTTTTAAATATTTCTGCTTTGCGAAGGTCTTTGGTGGCGATCTCTCCCAGGGTTTCAACATTCCCGTCATTCTTCCTGATCTGCACCCTCCACCACTGGGGTCCTTTTTCAAGGTATTCCCAGGTAAACACATTTCCCCTTTCACCCAGCATCTGGTAATACAGAGGTTTGGGATCATGATCATTTAATATCTCGAAGGCCTCACCTGCGGCCAGTGCATCAAAATTTTTAAAAATGGTGGGGTGCTTCAAACGCGGTTCTATCAGGGTAACATTCAATACGGGCACCCCGCCATTACTTTCATTGGATTTTTCTTCTTTTATTGGATATACAGAGGCATTTTTATCTATTGTTTTGGTGATCTCAACTTTCCAAACTTCGGGTCCGTTCTCTATCTTCTTCCAAATAAAGATCTCACCTTTCTCAGCTTTCATTTCATAATAAAGCGGAATGGGATCATGATCATTGATCAGCAAAAAAGATTCACCACTCTTCAGCTCATCAAATTTCTTAAGGACCGTGGGATGTTTCTGCGCAGGAGCAAGGTCTGGAACGAACAAACTATCTATTGTATTCATGTTAAGTTGATTTGAGCAATAAAAGTATTTAGATACTTTTATTCAAAACATGATTTTAGTCAGTTCTGTCGAATCAGTTCACACCTGCCAGTTGCAGACTCACCTGTTTGATGGACTGTTGAAGTCTTTCTTCCCTGGTTATGATACTCCCTGGTATAAGAATGACGGATACGGCCGGATCGTGAAACCAGGAAGCGTTCTTTAATTTATTGATATGTATCACCCCGGTTAAATACTGCCTGTGCCTGGTGCTATGAAAAGTAGTTACCTCTTCGAAATCCCATTTACTTACCTCCACCCAGTCATTAAAGCTTACATATACCTGCAAATAATAATCGTAGGTGAGTGAAAAATCTTCTTCCCTGTTCAATTTTTTATATTCATACCTGTAGCCATAGCGAGCGGCGGAAATATCACTAACCACGGCAGAGGAAGTTGGGAATCTTCCCGCGCCTTTTCCATAAAGAAATTGTTTATCGGCCATCCTGCTTTCAATCACCACTCCATTGTATTCGTCCTTTACATGAAACAACTGGCTTTCATCTTTCACAAATTGAGGTAGAACAAAAGCAGCCACTCTCCCATCATCCAGTTTTCTGGCCTGGGCAGTAAGCTTTATCCGGTATCCTTTTTCCTGTGCATACACACCATCTTCCAGGTGAAGTCTTGTTATACCCGAATGTACCAGATCGGCAGGATGAGAAATAATACCATAGGCGTGCGCCAGTAAGATTGAAAGTTTGTTGACCGCATCTTTTCCTTCCACGTCTAAAGCGGGATTGCTTTCAGCAAAACCCAGTCTTTGTGCTTCGTGCAAAGCCGCCTGATAAGATAAACCCTGACTGATCTTTGTAAGAATAAAATTGGTTGAACCATTAACGATGCCACAAACCGATTGCAACAGGTCGTTGTCATAATATTCTTCCAGGTTCCTTATTATGGGAATACTGCCGCATACCGCTGCCTCGTAAAGGAAGGGAACGTCAAATTCTTTCTGGAGCGCAATTAATTCTTCCAGGTGTTCGGCTATCATTTTTTTATTAGCGCTAACAACAGCCTTTCTGCTTTTTAAAGCTGTAGTTACAATACGGTAGGCTTCATCGGCATCGTCTATCAGTTCTACTACCAGGTTGATTTCAGTATCATTCAATACCTCGTTCTTATCAGTGGTAAACAATTGCGGACTGGCATTTCTTTCCTTTTCCGGATGCCGGATCACGATCTTTTTTATTTCTGCATGTAAAGAAGGGGTTTGATTCATTACTTTATATATCCCTTCACCCACAACTCCAAAACCAAATAATCCTATTGTCAATTTATCCTGTACGCTCATACATTTAATTTTTATATTTTTTGCAATTGTTTTTTAGAAACTTTCTCAAAAGCCTGCTCCAGGTCTTTTACAAGATCCCCGGCCTCTTCAAGTCCAACAGATAACCTGATAAGACTATCGGCAATTCCGGATGCCCTTCTTTTCTCAACTGGAATAGACTTATGCGTCATGTTTGCAGGATGGCTTAACAGACTTTTGATACCGCCCAGACTTTCCGCCAGCCTGAATAATTTTGTTGACCTCACAAAATCAATCGCTGCTTCTTCAGTATCGTTCTTTAAAGTGAAGGATACAATTCCTCCAAAGCCAAGGCTTTGTTTCTTTGCAATATCATGATTGAAGTGCGAGGGAAGGCCGGGATAAAATACGGTATCCACTTCCGGATGTTGTTGCAGGTATTCAGCAACAACCTTTGCATTTTCACAATGCTGCTTTATTCTTAAAGGAAGGGTTTCAATACCGCGTATCACCAGCCAGCTGTCAAAAGGAGAAAGTATGGCACCTCCTGCATTCTGAAAGAACTTTATTTTTTCTCCAAGCGCAGGGTCTTTTGTAATTACCAGACCAGCTATAAGGTCACTATGCCCTCCAAGGTATTTGGTAGCGGAATGAACAACGATATCTGCACCAAGGGTGAGCGGTTTTTGCAGGGCTGGAGAAGCAAAAGTATTGTCAATGCAAAGCAGGCATCCCGATGCCTTCGTGATCTTTGCGATGGCAGCAATATCCGAGATCTTGAGTGTTGGATTGGTGGGCGTTTCTATCCACACAAGTTTAGTTGCCGGTGTAATGGCATTGAAAACATTTTCCGCATCAGAGCTGTCCGTATACCGGACAGTGATGCCAAATTTTTCATACACCTGTGTAAATAATCGGAATGCGCCTCCATAGATATCATCAACAGCTACGATCTCATCTCCGCTTTTCAATAATTTGAGTACCGTATCAATGGCTGCCAGTCCGCTGGCAAATGCAATTCCCGTACTGCCTTCTTCCAGTTCCGCAATAATGTTTTCCAGCACCGTCCTGGTGGGATTGCCTGTTCTTGCATAGTCGTAACCTTTATTGATGCCAGGCGCTTCCTGTACAAAAGTGGAGGTCTGGTAAATGGGTACTGATATAGCACCGGTCAATGGATCAACGGGAATACTGTGAATGATCTGTGTGGGATTGCTCATGCTCCTGGTTTTAAGTTTTTAAATTTTGTTGAGACCTTACCAGGAAAGTGAGTAATAAAGTTTACCGGGCCAGCTTTCATTATTCCACCCGGTTGTACCTGCCGGATAGTATAAATA